>JBKDJY010000188.1:0-17736 GCA_046345275.1 Bacteroidota bacterium | reverse complement strand
GGCAGCATTGTATGAAACTTTTTCGCCACAAGAGGCGAAGAGAATATGGGATAGATTTGAATTTATATACACACCTAAACACGGCAGTTGGTTAAATATGGCAGAAATAGAATTGAATGTGTTAATGGGACAATGCTTAGACAAAAGAATTGATGACTTAAAAATAATGAAACAAGAAGTAGAAGCTTGGCAAAAAGACCGTAACAATAAAGAAGCTACTATTAATTGGCAGTTTACTAATGACAAGGCAAGAATAAAGCTTAAAAAAATTTATTTGACAATTTTAGCTTGACATGACACTAGTTCTAAAAGAAAAGCACGAATATTTTGAATTAAGGCTTGCTCTAATTCACTTTCAGAATGTTCATCGGCAAGGTTTAAAAAATCAAAAGTATATTCATCTTTTACAGCTAAATAAGCTTTGTTTTTAATTTCTTCTGGTAAGGTGGTATCAAAATTTGTTTGATTGAGTAAATATTTATCAAAGGTTTTATTTTCAATTTGGTGAATCAATATTAACAAAACAATTTTTAATATTAGACTAAATTATATATGCTAATGGTATTAGATGTAAATTTTTTAAACCTCATTCAACCCAAATAGCGTATTGGAATTTTTTTACAAAATTCGCCTTTTTTCTATTAAGGAATGTGGGTTAAAATCAAGAACCTAAACTCAAGGAAAGTTTTTTTCTGGAATAATCCATTTTAAAGAAATGTTATTAATTTTTTTTAAACGGGATTTTTGATTTTTTTTCTGTTATGTCAAAGGATTTGAATAGCAGCCGGATCCATTTAAAATCCGACTGACCCATTCATAAAATTAATTGTCTAAGTTACCGTATTCTAATTTTTTTCCTTTTATCCATAAAATTAATTCGCAAAAAGCTACAAAAAACGGAATATACATGACAACTTTAGGTAAATCATAGTGATTTAAAATAATACCTGCTTTTCTCTTTAAACGCTCTGCAATTAAATACATGGCAGGAACTAATAGTAAAGTTAAAAAAGTTGCAAAAGACAATCCGAAAATCATTGTCCAACTTAAAGGTCCCCAAAAAACAACATTATCCCCACCAAAATGAATATGAGGTTTGCCATGAGCCAACAAACCTTCAAAATCAATATTTAAACCAACTGCCAAAGGAATTAGCCCTAATATAGCAGCAGTGGCAGTGAGTACAACTGGCGTCATACGGGTTCTTCCAGCATCTACAATGGCCTCATATAAACTAATTCCTTTCGCACGTTCCTCTTCTGCAAATTCAACTAATAAAATACCATTTCGAACAACGATTCCCGCCAACGCAACAATACCAATACCTGTCATCACGATGCTCATATCCATTTTAAAAATAGCAGTTCCAAGTAATACACCAATGACGCTTAATAGAATTTCTGATAAAATGATAATTGGTTTACCAATAGAGTTAAATTGAATTACTAATACTAATAAAATAATTCCAATGGCAGTCATCATAGCGCTACCTAAAAACGCACCAGTTTCGGCTTGCTCTTCTTGTTGACCTGTAAATTTGACTTCAACAGCACCAGTTGGTTTATATTCTTTAGCTACTTGTTCTAACTTAGCAACAACGGTATTTGCATTAAAACCCTCTAATACATCTGAAGATAAAGTTATAACACGCTTGTTCTGCTTTCGAGTGATACCTCCGTAGGTGTTTTCATAGCGTATGTCACAAAAAGCAGAAAGTGGTATAGAACGCAACAGACCACCCATATTGAAATCTCTATAAGTGATTTTCAAATTTTTTATTTGTTCAATGTTTGTTCGTTGGTCATAATTATAACGTAATTGAATTGGATATTCATCATTGGCATCTCTAAACTTACTAGGGTTATCAATACCAAATACTGCTTTGCGAATTTCGAGTGCTAATTGTGCAGACGAAATACCTTCTCTATTGGCACGCTCTCTATCAATATCAAAAACAATTTCAGGTTTATTATCAACAAAATCCGATTTTAATTCTGCAACTCCTGGCACATCTGACTCTTGTAAAAAACGTTTTAAATTTTGGGAATTTTCAACTAATTCTTCAAATTTATCTCCTCTTATCTCAATATTAATAGGCTTAGAAACGGGAGGGCCGGACTGTTCTTTATTGGTGGTGATTTCGGCACCTGCAATATTCCATTTATGAGTTTGCAAAGCCGTTAAATATTTCATGGTGCTTTGTCCATTACGTTCGCTAAACTCAACAAAGTTAATGGCTATTTTTCCTCGGTTAGCGTATGAACTTTGGTCTTCGTCTTGCGGATCTGTAACACCAATTGTTACATTAGTAATAATAGAAGATACAACTGGATTATTTTCTCCAATAATAGTGTTTACCTTTTTTTCAACTAATTTCATGACTTGATTCGTTTTAGAAGGATCTGTTCCTTCTGGCAACTTCACGTAAATAAAAACATTGTTTGGATCTCCTTGAGGAAAAAATACTACATTTGGCGAACGAACTTTCATCAAAAATATTGAGAACGCAAATAAAAGCAATGTATAACCCAACAAGGCATAAGGACGTTTTAGTCCCCAAACCAATAAATTTGTATAACCACGTTGAAATGAAGGCCATGCCTTTGTTTGGAAGTTTTCAATCACTTTGTATAAAAATAAGCGGTGAATAATCATAAACACTGCAAAGAAAATCAGCAAATTTCCATAAGCGACGCTGCCATTCATATAAAATATAGCAGCCAGTAGAGCATAGACTAATAATCTTAGCTTAGCTTTGCGATTTATTTTACCATAATTTTGAAATTCTTCTTGATGAGACTTCATAAAATCAACCGCAAAAACAGGGTTAATGATGTAGGCAACAAATAATGAAGCCAACAAAGTAATAATTAAAGTTACTGGTAAAAAGAACATGAACTTACCAATTAAACCAGGCCAAAACGCCAATGGAATAAATGGAGCTAAGGTTGTAATTGTTCCACTTAATACAGGAAGAAAAACTTCACCAGCAGCTTTTTTGGCAGCTATTTTAATATTTAATTTTCCATTATCAAAAATACGATGTGTGTTTTCAATCACCACAATAGCATCATCTACCACAATACCAAGAGCTAACAAAAATGCAAAAAGCACAATCATATTCAAGCTGAAACCAATGGTTGGCATAAATATAAATGCAATAAACATGGAAAGTGGTACAGAAAGCGCTACAAACAAGGCATTGGTAACACCCATAAAAAACATCAAAATTAAGGTTACCAAAATAAAACCAATAATAATGGTATTAATTAAATCATGCAAGGTTACTCTTGTTTTATCCGATTGATCTGCTGTAATTTTAATATCAATGTTGCTTGGAAACTCTGTTTCTTTAAGTTGTTTAATGGCATCTTTAATTTTATCTGATGCTGATATTAAATTCTCTCCTGCTCTTTTTATAACGTTTAAGGTAATTACATTTTTACCACTTAAGCGCGCATAACTTTGGGTTTCGGCAACTGTATCAATGACTTGAGCAAAATCTTTTAAATATACACGAGCTCCAGATTGACCTGATATCACTAAGTTTTTAATCTCTTCGATGGAATGAAATTCGTTTTTAACGCTAATGGTTCTTTTTGTGCCATCCATCGGAATTTGTCCACCACTAATGGTAATATTTTCGCTGCCAATGGTTCGTTCTAAATCACCCATGCCCATTTGCAAAGTTTGCATTTTGTACATATCCAAATTAATTTGAATTTCGCGGTCAGGCGCTCCAACTAATTTCACTTCAGTGATTTCTCTTAACCCTTCAATTCTATCTTTTAAATCGTCGGCATATTCTTTTAATTTTTGTAAATCCATTTTGCCTGCAATATTGATATACATAATTGGTAATTCAGAAAAAGCCAATTCTTTTACAAAAGGTTGACGCGTAAGGCTAGTAGGTAAATCTGATTTTGCCTCATCTACTTTGTCTTTGATAGTTTGTCGTGCTTTGTCAACGGAAACGTCTGTATTAAATTCAACTGTAATTAAAGACACATCTTGCATGGAACTACTGGTTAATTTTTTTACACCAGGGATGGACTTTAATTTTTTTTCTAAAGGCTTGGTAATTGTATTTTCGATGTTACTAGGCGAGTTACCAGCGTATACTGTACTAACAAAAAATTTGGGAACCACAATATCTGGAAAACTTTCTTTTGGTAAACTGTTATAGGAAGATATTCCCCACAAGGCAATAAATATTGTGGCGATGTAAATAACTGTTTTATTATCTATGGCCCAACTACTGGGCTTAAATTGTTTAAAATCCATCTGTCGTGTTTTTAAAATGTTGATATGTTTATTTCGAAAATTATTTTTTTATTTGAATCGCATCACCTTCGTTTAATCCATCATAGCCAGATGTTATTAAAAGGTCAGTTAATGTTAACCCAGCTTTAATTTCGGCTACACCATTATATTCATTGCCAAGTATCACGTTTCTTTTTGCAGCTTTTTTTCCTTCTGCAATCAATACATAATGTGCGCCATCAAAATCTTTTTGAATGTAATTTAAAGGAACTGTAATAACAGGTTTTTCTGATTTGTAATCATTAATGCTTATGATGACAATTTGATTGGGAAAATATTCCTTTTTATTATCTAATAAAATTTCTACTCCAAAAGTTCTGTTTAGTGCGCTAATTGATCTTGAAGCATAAGATACTTTTAATGATAATGTATCGTGAAGATCTGGAAAACGAACCAATACTTCATCTCCTTTGTGAACTTTAGAAGCGTAGCTTTCTGCCAAATCAGCTTTAATTTTCAAATTATTAAAATTAACTACTTGAATGGCAGGTACACCAGGTGCAATGGCCTGTCCTAATTTAACATCTACAGCATCAACTGTTCCATCAATGGGTGAAACAATTTTTGACATGCGAATTTGTTCTTGCAATGCTGCCAGTTTTTTCTCCATGCTTTCTTTTTGAGTTTTTGCCTGAAGAAATTGTATTTCAGTTCCAATTTTTTGATCCCACAATGCTTTTTGTTTATCATATAATTGATTCACAAGATCTGAGTTGGTTTGTAAATCTGATATAGATTGTTGCAGCGCACGAACGTCTGTTTCGGCTAAAATTTGTCCTTTAGAAACTGACTCACCAACTTTTACATTTATTTTTGAAATGGTGCCAGGAATTTCAGAAGCCAAAGAAACACTTTCTTCTGCGTCAACTCTACCTTGTACATTGATAAACGTTTTAAAAATAATGGGCTTGATAGCAGATGCTTCTATCAAAACAAATTTTTTTGCCGAATCGCCTTCTAATGCGGATATTTTACTTGCAATTTCTGACAATTGAGTTTTTAGTTCGGCTTGCTTTGCTTTTAATTCAGTAAGATTTTCTTTTTTCTCGCCACATGAGGTCAAAAGAATGATTGTGCTTAAGAATGGAAGGATGTTTTTTTTCATGATTGTATGTTTATTAAAATTCATTTTATTTTTTTTAAGATTGATAATTATTTTACTAAAGTTCCAGTTGCTTTTAGGTAATCGATTTTAGAAACTAATAGATCGTAAACCGAGTTATAATAATTGGTTTGAGATTCTTTTAAAGAAGTTTCAGCAGTTGTAATTTCTATATTGCTGCCAATACCTTGCTCATATTTCTTTTGAGCGACGTCAAAAACGTGTTGTGCCAATTGCATATTTCTTTTTTGATTTTGTAAGGATGCGTAGGCATTAGAATAGGAAATATCTGCTATACTCGCTTCTAGTTCGGCTGCTAATTCAATTGTTTTTAAAGCATTATCTCCTTTTAAAATTGCTATTCTAGCTTGCTGTATGCGGTTATGTCTTTGAAAGCCATCAAAAACATTAAAATTGAGAGTTCCTCCAATTAACGAAATTTTAAACCAATCTTTACTTTTATCAAAAAAATCAAATTCTTGTCGTTGCGCATTATATTGATAAGTTCCATAAGCCACTAAAGTTGGAAGGTAGCCTAAGCGGTGACGTTTCAAATCTAATTTATTTAATTTTTGTTGACTTTGAATGAGCTGATAATCGGCCCGTTTCGAAAAATCTGTTTTTCCATTTCCCAATAACGAAGCTTCAGAATCTTTAAAAGACAAAGTATCGGTTAACACAATAGCGTCATTAATTTTATAACCCATTTGAAATTTTAAAAGATTTTCTGACAAGCCAATTAATTTGTCTGTTTTTTCCTTCTCTGTTTTTAAGTTATTATAGGTTACTTCCAAGCGTTCTACATCTATTAATTCAACAAAACCTTGCTGATTGTATACCTTTGTATCTTCATATATTTTATTTAATCGAATGATATTAGCTTCCAATAATTTAATACGTTCTTTGTTTACTAATACATTGTAATAGGCTTTAGATACAGCAGAAACCAATTCAGTTTTAGTTCTATTCACATTAATAGTAGCAAGATTTATGAGTTCTTTTGCTGCTTTTAAACCAACAATATAATCACTACTAAAAATGAGTTGAGATGCGCTTAAGCCTGCTGTTGAATTATATTTTGTTCCGAATTTAACTGGAATAAATGTCCCATCTAGAGCTCCAAAAAATTGCCCTGGAAGCAAAGATGTTGGAATATCTAAGTAATCTTTAATATCTACACTTCCGTTTACTTGAGGTAAGCCAATACCAAAAAGTTCTTTACGGCGATAAACAGAATTTTGTATATCCAATTCCGCATTTAAATAATTTGGACTATTTTTTAAAGCAAAATCAATGGCCTGTTGAAGGCTGTAATTTGTTGAGTCGTTTTGTTTTTGTGCATTTGCACCAAACATACCAATGGCCAATGTGATGCCAATTGTATATCTTTTTAATTTGATCATAGTTTGATTTTTATATTATTTTATTCTTTTATCCTTTTGTACTCATTAATCAGTTTATGGCCTTTAGTGGTGCTAATGCTATAAACAAACATATCTAACATTAATTCATGAGCCTTTGTAAAATTTATTTTTTCAAATGTGAAATAATCGCCAAACATTAACATGTCTATTTGAGCCAATCGAAATCTAGCTACAAATTCTTCATCTATGTCTGATCTGTAATAGCCATCTTCTTTTCCTTTTTTGACATTCCTTAGCAAATCTTTGTATGCACAATTTTCTTTAAACGACTGAAATTGTTTAAATGCTGTTGGATAAAATTTGCGCAAATCAATAAAAAAAAGCGGGTTCACTTGCTGCAACATTTCGATCATGGTTTGTGAAATCAAAATGATCTCATGAATGGGATTTTTTGCCTGGATAAAAATCTCATCAAATTTTTTTTGATGTTTACACATTTCAATTTCAAAAAGCTGATGAAGTAAATCATCCTTTTCCTTATAATATTGATAAATTGTTTTTTTCGACATTCCAAGCTCTTTAGCAATGTCATCCATTGTTACACGCTTTATTCCATACTTATAAAATAATTCTAAAGTTATTTTTAATATTTTTTCTTGCGGTTCCATTTTTTAATTCGGCGCCAAAACTATAAAAACTATTTTTGTTTTACAAGTTTCCGATTGTTTTTTTCATTTTTTTTAAATCTTGATAAACCCTTCTTTATTTAAAAAGCATAATTGTAAATATAATAGTTGAATAATATGTTAATTTTAGGTCATCTAATGAATAAGAAAAAAATACAATTTAACTTTCAAAACATAATTTTTAGGAAAGTTTACTTTTTTTATTTAACCGCTCTTTCCGCAACGGTTTCAATTTCTCAAACCAAACCGCAAGTTGTTGAACAAAATTCAGGTAAATATATCAAGGTGAATCACGCTAATCGTTTATTATTTGATAACACAAGTGGTATCGAAGCCCAACGATTAATAGGGAATGTAGAGTGTGAACATGATGGAGCCAAGATGTTTTGCGATAGCGCTTATTTGTATCAAAGCAAAAAATTAGATGCTTATGGAAACATTTCGATTATTAAAGGCGACAGTATTTTTGTTTATGGAGATTCTTTAAGCTATGATGCAAATACGAAGTTAGCAAATTTAAAAGGTAGGGTGAAATGTGTTGAAACAGACATGACTTTGACAACAAGCATTTTAATTTATGATGTTGCAAACGCCATTGCCAGTTATTATAACGGAGGCACAATAGTTAATAAAGAAAATACATTGGTGAGTAAAAATGGCCATTACTATTCAACATTAAAAGAGTTATCTTTTCATTATGATGTGGTTTTAACCAATCCAGATTATAAAATGCGAGGTGATACGTTAAAGTATCATACCACAAGCAGAACGGCTTATTTTATTGGCCCATCCATTATTACCAGTAAAGAAAATTACATTTATTGCGAAAATGGTTGGTATGATACCAATAAAGAAATAGCAAGATTTAGTAAACATGCAATCATTGAAACAAAGGAAAGAAGGTTAACGGGCGATAGCATTTATTATGATAGAATGAAGGGTTACGGACAAGCTACAAAAAATGTAAAAATTACGGACACCACTAATAAATCATTCATCTTAGGAGATTTTGCTAAGCATTATGAAAAAATCAATCAATCCATTGCAACAGGACATGCAGTTTACGGAAAGATTATTGACAAAGACACTTTGTTTTTGAGCGCAGACACACTTTTTTATACAAAACCCGATTCTTCTCGTTCATTTGTAAAGGCATTTAGAAATGTTCGAATTTTTAAAACTGATTTACAAGGTATTTGTGATTCGTTGGTTTACGCTTTACGCGATTCTTTATTGAGTCTTTATAATTCGCCTGTATTATGGACTAATAACGGCCAAGTGACAGCTAAACAAATTAATGTAAAAACAGGTAAAACTGGTTTACAATATTTTGAATTAAACCTCAATGCCATTGTCATTCAAAAATCAGATAGTTTAGATGAAAATAAGTTTAATCAAATAGCAGGAAAGCACATTGAAGGTTTTTTTGTAAATGATACCATCAGAAAGGTGAATGTGACAAACAATGCTGAAATCATTTATTACGTCAAACAAAAAAAGCAATACACAGCTGTAAATAAAACTGTCTGCGCAAATCTAACCGTTTGGTTTAATGCAGAAGGAGTTTACAAAGCTACATTCAGGAATAAACCACAGTCAACAGTTTTTCCCTTAAATCAAATTATAGATAAAGATATGCGATTAAAAAATTTTGTATGGCTTGAAAATAAAAGGCTTAAAAGCAAAGCAGATTTATTTATAAAAACAGAGGCACTTATTAAATAACTACATTTTCAAAAATTAATTTCTAATTAAATAATTGTTATCAAACGATGAAAAGTATAAAACACCTCATGCAACTTTATTATTCGTCTTAAAATTTAACTTACTAATTTCTTGGATTTAACTCTTCGTTTGTTTATTTTTAGGCGTTATAAAAGAATTTTTATGTGCCATTAATGTTTGCCTAAATCACAAACAAATGACAAATTTTTTGTAACACTTGGCAATAAAAAACGCATAACATATAATGAAAGAAAATTATTTAGTCTCCTTCTCTTTCAAATGGAACAGATTAATTATAAAGGTAAATCCAAATTAATTTGTTTTTAAATTATAATGCCTTAATGCTTTTGTAACAATAAAAAAATAATGATGAAAAAAAATTTTTTAGCATTGATGATAATTTGTATCTCACAAATTCATGCACAAGTTATCAATCATTCCGTTATTAACTCAGCAGGAGGAAATGGAACATATGATGCAAATGGGAATGAGATTTTTTACAATATTGGTGAGCCAATCATCGCAACAGTTATTAGCACTACAAATATTATTTCCCAAGGATTTTTACAACCTGAAGTTGCTGGAAAAATTGGTTTAACAGCTACTGCATTTATTACCCCAACAAGTTGTGAGGATAAAACAGATGGAAGTATTTCAATATCAACGAATGTATCAAGTTTAAAATTATTAAATGACACGTTATCTTATTTTTGGTCTTCAAGTTCGGCGTGCCCAACTATAAATAGATGTTCATCAATTAATAATCTTGCTCCTGGCACTTATTCAGTTAAGGTTACGGTTAAAGGCAGTAATAATTTTAAGGATACTGTTTCTCTAACAAATATTATTGTTTTGGCAAATAGTGAGCCTTGTCAAGTAAAATATTACAATGGACTTACACCCAATGGGGATGGGTTAAATGATTTTTTTTACATAGAAAATATTGATCAGTTTAAAGGAAACACTGTTGAAATATATAGCCGTTGGGGACAAAAAATTGATGAAATTAAAGATTATGATAATAAAGACAATATCTGGAAAGGAACAACAGGCAATGGAAATGAAGTCTTACCTTCAGGCACCTATTTTTTTATTATTAATTTAGGTAATGGAACAAAACCCATTAAAGGTTGGATAGAATTAACAAGCAGTAAATAATTAAACCCATCGTGAAAAAAATATTATACTTAAGTGTTGCTTATATTTCCATCAGTAATTTTTTTGCGCAACAAGATCCTCAATATAATTTATACCAATTTAATCAAATGATCATTAACCCAGCCTATGCTGGCGCGCGAGAATCTATAGCAATCATTATGGATTATAGAAAACAGTGGGTTAATTTTCCGGGCTCACCAACTACATTTGCTTTATCAATTCATTCGCCGATATTAAATAATAAAGTGGGAATAGGATTAAATGTAATTTCTGATAAAATAGGCGCAAAAAGTGTTTCAGGCGCTTATGGTTCATTTGCATACATAGCCAAACTGAACAATAGATTAAAACTATCATTTGGACTAAGAGCGGGTTATTTGAATTATAATATAAGTAATGTAAATTATAAAGACGTTAACGAAACTGTTATTTCTGATAACACAAAAACAAATGGCGGAAGTCTAGATATCGATGCTGGATTATTTTTAAAGGGTAATTCATTTTTTAGTGGTTTCAGTGTAAATCATTTAAATAATCCTCAAATGTTTAGCGCTAATTATACCATAACTCCCACAGGTACTACAAATCCTATTGATTATAACGTCAATTATCAACTCAATCCACATTTTTTTTTTATCATCGGTAAGTTGTTTGCGGTCAATGAAAATTTTATTGTATCGCCTTCATTTATAATTAAAAGTGTTTATACCAAACAAGTGGTGGATGTTAATTTGAATTTTTTTCTTAAAAAAAGATTGTGGCTAGGCGTTTTTGTTCGACAAGAATTTGGATTAGGATTTTTAACCCAATTTTATGTGAATGATAAACTTAGAATAGGCTATTCTTATGATGGTGGCTTTGGTTCAAGAAAAAACCTTGGAGCTTCTCACGAAATAATGCTTGGCTTTGATTTAAAAAAACGTCAATTAAAATCAGTGACACCTCGTTTTTTATAACATGAAGATATTTAACTTAAATATGTTTAATCAGTTCAGGACTATCATCATTAGTTTGTTTATATTGACTTATTACTTTGGTTTTTCTCAAAACAAGAAGGCTGATAAATTATTTGCAAATGCACAGTATTATCGAGCCATTCCAAAATACCAAAAAGCATTTAAATCAAAGGATTCTGCTAAAAAACAAGAAAGTGCGCTTAAACTAGCCGATTGTTATCGTTTATTGAATAATTATAAAGAATCTGAGAAATTTTATAAACAAGCATTATCTCTTGGTAAGGTTTTACCTGAGGTTTATTACAATTATGGTAATATTTTAAAAAGTAATTATAATTACGCCGAAGCACTTACTAATTTCTATAAATATTTACAAGAAAATCCTACAGATAAAACTGCTCAAAATGCAATAAAATCGTGCAATGAAATTAAATATTGGCAATCAAAACCGCAAGAATATAAAGTTATTAATATAGAAAAAATTAATACCAGTTTATCTGAATTTTCTCCAACGATTTTAAATACCAAGTTAATTTATGTGGGAGAAAAACAAAATGATTATTTAGAATATAGAATCAGTGAAGCTAATGGAGCACCTTTTTTAAACGTATTATATTCAGAGTTAAATGAAAAAAATTATGGAAAAGTAAAACAATTGTCTAAAAAAGTAAATACAAATTTTCACGATGGCCCGCTTTCTTTTTCTGCAGATGGAAAGACCATGTTTTTAACGCGCGTGAATGATGTAACAAATAGAAAAAATAAAGATTTCGTAAATAGAGCAAAAATTTATATTCTGAATGGAGAAAATAAATCTTGGCATTCTCCCAAACCATTTCAGTATAATTCTGACGATTATTCATGCGCTCATGCCACCATCAGTAAAGATGGAGGCACGCTTTATTTTTCTTCAGACATGCCAGGTGGTTTTGGTGGCAAAGATATTTGGATGAGTAAAAAAAATGCGGATGGTTGGGACAAGCCAATTAATTTAGGGTTTGATATCAATACAAGCGGTGATGAAATGTTTCCTTTAATCAGAAATGATGATGTTTTATTTTTCTCATCAAATGGTTTGCCAGGATTTGGAGGCCTAGACATCATGTCTGCAAAACAAATAAATGGAAAATGGTTATTAAACAGAAACGAAGGTTTATTGTTAAATAGCAGCGCAGATGATTTCGGTATTTACTTTGCAAACGATACGTCTGGATATTTTTCTTCTAATCGTGAAGGAGGAAAAGGACAAGATGATATCTATAGTTTTATATTCACAAACAAATATATTGTTGTTGACGGTACAGTATTATTAACAGAGCATACGGATGATCCTGCAAAAAATGTAAAGGTTTATTTATTAAATGATAAATCGCTTGTTATTGATTCTGCTCGAACCAATGATAAAGGTTATTTTGCTTTTAAAAATCTTGATGGTGATAGAACATACATGGTTGAAATTGAAGAAACAGAAATAAATTTAAAAAACAAATCACGGTATTTTTTAGCTGATAAAAATAATAACATCGCTCGTGTAACCCACAATCAAGGCAATAAAAGAAAATTTGTTTTTACAAATTTACCAATTGATGTCAATGCATTACCTGATTTATATAATGATGATGATTTAAATCTTGCTGGTAATCTATTGTTTGGTGAAAACCCTAGTAAACCCCTCATTAATAAAAAAGTAGTCATAAAAAATGAAACTGGTGACGTTTATGAAGAAACAATTACCAATGAATTTGGTGCTTTTGCGTTTAGAAATTTACCCCTCGATCAAAATTACACCTTATCAATTGAAGATGATAATGTGCCCATTAACGCAAGAATTGTTTTAACCAACAAATCAGGTAAAGAATTAAAATTTACGCGTTCAGAAGCCAATGGTCAATTTAAATTTAAATTGCTAACTGGAGATAAAACACTTTTAAGCGATTTGAAAGTGGAGGATAAAGATTTAATTATGAGTTTAAATGGATACCTTTTAGATCAAGATAAAAAAGCAATATCTAATGCGGCAGTTTCAATTATCAGAAACTCAGAATTATTGGAAAATATCAAAACAGATGAAAACGGAAAATTTAAGTTTTCCAATTTGCAGCCCGATCAAATCTATTTGTTCAACATTGATGAAACTGATGTGAGATTTACAAGTTTGAATAAATTATTTATTACTGATTCAAAAGGTCGGGTGTATCGTGAATTAAAAAGAAATGCAAATGGTAAATTTCAATTTAATTTGCTAGAACTAGATAAAACGGCTTTAGGAGATTTTAGTGCGGACGACCCTTGGTTAGAAGTTTTAGAAATGAAAAATAAACAAAAACAAGAAGCAATAACCATTATCGAGAATTTAACATATGCTTATGGAGATTACAAAATTGATGCTGCAGGTTTTAATTTGTTGAACAAAGTAATTGCCGTTTTAAATTCAAACGTTAACTTAAATATTGAATTAAGCTCTCATACAGATTCACGTAGTACGGATTCCTATAATTTAAAATTATCTCAAAAAAGAGCAAAAACTGCTGTAGACTATATCATTTCTAAAGGCATTAATAAAAATCGATTAACCGCCATAGGATACGGTGAAACAAAGCTATTAAACAAATGCAACAATGAAAACAATTGTACTGAAGAAGAACATGCTGTGAACAGAAGAACAGAATTTAAAATCGTGGAAGTCGGAAAACTTTAATGCATTAAACATATAAAGTAATTATCACAAAAAAAGATTTGATGAAATCTTGACAGCGCGATTTATTTCAGGGAATATTATAAGCACAAAAACACATATATGAATTATATTTTATTTGAAGACTACTCTCGCAAAGACTTATTACCATTTACTTACACAAAACCAATATCAGAAATAAGAATTGGAATTTTAACAATTACCCAAAAGTGGGAATTATTTTTAAATCAAAAACTTTCTTTTCAAACGGAAGATTTTTTAAGTTTAAAATATAAAAAAGAAATCACAACAGATAATGTATATATTAATGGGAAGATTTGTCCGAACAATGAACTCATCACATTCATTTCTAATCTAAAAAATAATCAATCAATTAAAGCTGGAAATGATTTAATTGCTTATAGAACCAATGAATCAGACATCATTGATGTAGAAAAATTACTGAAGAATGCAACTGAAATTCCTAAGAATTATATTTCAGTAAAAAATGTTTGGGATATTTTTGTCAAAAATTCAGAAGCTTTAAAATTTGACTTTGAAATTTTAACCAAGGAAAAAAAATCGCAGCAGTTACCAAGTTCAAATATTTTAATAGGAGATTCTAATCAATTATTTATTGAAGAAGGTGCTTATATTGAAGCTGCCACTTTCAATACAACGACAGGTCCAATTTATATTGGTAAAAATGCAGAAGTCATGGAAGGCAGTTTGATAAGAGGGCCTTTTGCCTTAGGCCAACATTCTACTTTAAAACTTGGTGCAAAAATTTATGGTGCTACAACCATTGGCCCACATTGTAAAGTTGGGGGTGAAGTAAATAATTCTGTTATTTTTGGATACACCAATAAGGCTCATGACGGATTTTTGGGTAATAGTGTGATTGGCGAGTGGTGTAATTTAGGTGCAGACACAAATAATAGCAACCTCAAAAATAATTATGGAACAGTAAAACTGTTTAATTATGCCGATGAAATTTTGAAAGATTCGGGCTTGCAATTTTGCGGTTTAATGATGGGCGATTACAGTAAATGTGGAATAAATACCATGTTTAATACAGGAACGGTTGTGGGTGTGGCAGCAAATATTTTTGGGAGTGGATTTCCACCAACACACATTCCATCTTTTACATGGGGAGGTTCAGAAAACATGGAACCCTACAAATTGGATAAACTATTTGAAACAAACGAACGCGTTTATGCAAGAAGAGAATTAGAATTTAATAATTTGGAAAAAAATATTTTGACAGAAATTTTTAATCAAACAGAAAAATTTCGAAAATGAAAAAATCCTTAAACTTATTCGACACAACTTTATTGGTTGCAGGTTCAATGATAGGTTCAGGCATATTTATCGTAAGCTCTGAGATAGCCCGTTCTGTTGGTTCATCTGGTTGGTTTTTGTTGGTTTGGATTATATCTGGGATGATCACACTTTTTGCAGCACTCAGTTATGGTGAATTAGCTGGCATGATGCCGCAAGCCAAACGTCCTTATAAAGCTTTTGGCTATCCAATTATTCCTGCAGTGTATATTATTTTAACCTCCTTGATTTGCTTAGATTTATTGGTATATAAAACTTTTAATATCGGAATGGGTTTAGTGATTATTGCCATTGGCATTCCAGTTTACTTTTTATTTAAACAAAAAAATAATGTTTCGGAAAATTAAATTTTTATTAATTGATTATTTTCATTTTAATAAACAAGAACGAAATGGCGTATTTATTTTGTTTACAATTTTGATGATCTTGATTACTGTAAAATTATCGTTGCCATTTTTTGTTAAGAATGACGCTCATTTACAGATGAACGACTTGACCTATTTAGATTCATTAAGTATTTCTGATGATAAACAAGTTGACAAAGTAGATTTCAGTAATAAAAAAGAAACAATCATTATACACCAGACTTTATTTGATTTTAATCCTAACACCATTGTTAAAGAAGAAGCACTTAAATTGGGGTTTTCAGAAAAATTAAGTACAACCTTAATCAATTTTCGAAATAAGGGAGGGCAGTTTTTTAAACCTGAAGATTTAAAGAAACTATACGGCATTAGCCAATCATTATACAAATCTTTAGAGCCTCACATCATCATCCCAAATGAAAAAAAAGAAATTGAAAAAGATAATTCTTTTCAAAAATCTTTTTCAAAGAAAATATTTACTAAAAACATCCTTGAGTTAAATACCGCTGATAGCATGCAATTAGTTGCATTAAGAGGCGTTGGCCCCGCTTTTACAAAACGAATTATTAAATTTAGAAATAAATTAGGCGGCTTTCATCATCTCAATCAATTAAAAGAAGTCTATGGAATGACTGATAGTTTGTTTTTGATGTTGAGTGAACAAGTAAAAATTGATCCCGCCAAAATTACCCTTATTCCTATCAATGAAATTGATTTGAATTCATTAAAAAAACATCCCTATCTAAACTTTCAAACAGCACAAGCAATCATCAATTTTCGGATGAAGCATGGTAAAATTTTAGAAAAAGATATCATTGACTTAGGTGTTTTTAATTCCCAACAGTTAAGTTTACTTTTACCTTATTTTTCTTATTAATTAATGACAACTAACATTCCAATAAACGAATTTATTGATGGGATTTTATCTTCTCAAATCAGTTATGTTAGTAAAGCCATAACTCTTGTAGAATCAACTAAAAAAGAGCATCAAGACCAAGCTCAAGAAATAATCAATGCCATTATTAAGCACAGTGGTCATTCTATGAGGGTTGGAATTACAGGTGTACCAGGCGTTGGAAAAAGCACCTTTATTGAAAGTTTTGGATTAGAGGTTATTAAACATGGGCATAAATTGGCCATTTTAGCGGTTGACCCAAGCAGCCAAATCAGTAAAGGAAGCATATTGGGTGACAAAACAAGGATGGAAAAACTAGCTAAACATCCATCAGCTTTCATTAGGCCTTCACCGAATTCGGGAAGCTTGGGAGGAATTACAAGAAAAACAAAAGAAAGTATCATTATTTGTGAAGCCGCTGGATACAATTATATTTTAATTGAAACAGTTGGAGTCGGCCAAAGTGAAACATTGGTTCATCAATTAACAGACTTTTTTTTATTATTGATGCTGGCTGGTGCTGGCGATGAATTGCAAGGTATAAAACGTGGAATCATGGAAATGGCCGATGCCATTGTAATTACAAAAGCAGACGGGCCAAATATTGATAAAGCAAAAATAGCAAGAAGTGATTATGCCAATGCCTTGCATTTGTTTCCGCCGAGCGAAAGCAATTGGATTGCAAAAGCATTAACCTGTTCTAGCCTTGAAAATAAAGGAATTTCAGAAGTTTATGAAATGATTGAACAATACAAACAACATACCATATCAAATAATTTTTTTTATAAAAAGCGAAAGTTACAAGACAAGCAATGGTTTCATCAAACACTTTATGAATTAATTATCAATCAATTTTATGCCGATAAAGCTATTCAAAATAAAATTTTAAAAATAGACTCTGACCTTGAAAATAATTTAATTAATCCTTACGAAGCATTAAAATTAGTTTTTAATAAATAATTAGAGTCTGCTCAAAAACTAAAAATGCATGTAAAATCAACACTTTTGAGATATTTTTCACATTTTATCTGCAAGTATAAAATGATATAATCTCAATAAAATAGTTTAAAAAGAGTGCGTTTGTTTTTTTGCCTTTATCATACACAGGTGGGCGGATTTTGAAATTTTTCAGCGATAGCTGTCATTT
>JBKDJY010000187.1:0-19402 GCA_046345275.1 Bacteroidota bacterium | reverse complement strand
CGTTTACTACCCTTAAAAAATTAAGCAACTACCTAGCTAAAATAATAACAAAAATAATTAATAAGAAGGTGGTAAAAAGTATTTGTGGATTTGATTATTTACAATTCTTTTTTTAGACTATTATATAATTGCTAATGGTATAAAAGATTTTTTAATCTTCTAAAAATCTAACTACACCCCATCAATTAAGCGTATTGCGTTTTCAAAAATTATTGAATTAAGTTAGGTGTAAAATAACTAATTAAAAATTAGTAACAATTCCTTAAAAGGAAAAACACCTTTTAGTTATAATTGAAAAATAGCTTTGTGCTCTAGATCGCTTGAATTTAAAAGTATAACATGATAAATATTAAAATTAAATTTCTACTTGCAATATTTTTCGTTTTGTATGTTTTAAAATTCTTTGAATGAAGGTATATGTAAAACAATCATTAAATATTAATAACTATAACTTAATAAAAACTAAACATTAGCTACTCTATAATAAAGTAATATTGTGTCCAGTATTTTTAACCTTAAAAATCATTAAACATTATGAAAACAAAAATTAGATATCTATTTCCATTATTTTTTCTTTTGAATGTTGTTATGTATTCACAACAGCAAGTTCAAATTAAATCATCAGCCTGTGTAGGCTCTACAGTAACGTTAACTACAAATTTTAGTACGTCTAATTCTAGTTGTTGGGCTTGGAAGAAAAGTGATGATACTAATTGGAAATCTAATCAAAAAAACCCAATAGTAGTTATAACCAGTTCATTAACGGTTTTTACTTACACAGTTACAGAACCAAATTTAACTAATCAGAAATATGGAGAAATCACTGTAACTTCAGGTAATTATGAGCTTAAGGTAACGGCTAAAAACGTTTGTTATCCTACTGATAAAGATTTTAAAGAGCCTGATTTTAATTTTGAAGTAGTTGGTGGGGGTGCAAAAATAAATAATATAGTAAATATTGTTTTTGATCCTAAAAAAGCACCTGGTTTATCTAGCGCACCTCTTCCAGGGTTTGGTGGTTCTCAAGTTAGAGAAATCAAAGTAAAAGCAAAAGTTTGCGGTTCTGATATTAAAGATGATCATGTTAATGTAATCATTACCGACAGATCAAAAACTTCTCAATGGACTTGGGCACTTAATACGTTTGAAAATAAAAAAGGAATTAAAGATGTTGTGAGAGTTACGAAGTTAATTGATAAATATGGTAGTAAAATGACCGAACTTTTGAAAAAAATTCAAGCTGGAACTTCTCTTAAGGCAGCCATGGATTTTAATGGTATTATCAGTTGGGGAGACAGATGTTGTCAAGGCGAAGTACTTTATAGTGGGTTTCAAAACGGAAATTTTTCATTAGTTCCTGAAGTAAAAATAGAAGCCAAAATTCCAATTCCTATATTTCCGGCCTTTTCAATTGTTGGAGCTCTTGGAGCAAAGGCAAGTTTAGTAGGAACAGTTGGTGTAAATAGTGAATGCGATGAACCGGATTGGTGTTTAAATGCTAATTTTACAATTTATGGAGAAATAGGATTAGCCCCAACAATTCCTCCTCCTTTGAATAAACTAGTTACAGAATGTAAGGCCGTTATTGCAGGTACTTTATATACTCCTACTGGAAGATTTTGTACATCTACTGGTTTAAATAATGTAGGTAAAGATTTTCAAGGCGCAATAGATTTTAAAGCTGAATTTAAATGCATTACAGGTGCAAAATTAAAATTTCAATACGCCATCTTTAAGTCTCACGATTTTTCGAATATTTAAGTAAAATAATTAAAGAACTTGATATTAAAACTAGAATCATAATTATAAAATATACAAAATGAAAACAAAAAAAATAATATTCCTTAATAAGATAGATTGTAAAAACATTTTAATGTTGATGTTTTGCTTATTATTTGCTAATCCATCTATTATTAAAGCCCAACACACATTTCCAGTGTTTCCTACTGCTTTAAATGATGTAACCTTAAGACTTCCTTATAGTTATTCTGTAACGTCTGTCATTGACTCTGTTCATAAGAAATGTGCTGATAGTTATATCTATGCGGCAAAAGCATTTGTTCCAAATGATCAACAAGGCTCATTAATTAGCATTACAACAGGAACTCAAAATTTTAATACTGAAAATACGCCCACTTCTTTACTTTGTAAGTTATTATCAGCATACAAAAGTGGTTCTATAAACAATATATTGGATTTATATAGACCTCAGGATAGAGACTCAATTAATAAATTAATAGGCCCTGGCGGACCGTTTAGTGATATCCTTTCTACTTTTACCAATATTTCTAAGATTTACTATCACATCGGTGTTTTGGAAGGCTCTTATTTTAAAGCCATTGTAGATCTTGACATACAAGATTCTGCAATAGTATATGACGGTACAATTACAACTACTACTGTTACTCCTGATACCATTATCCCTTCCCCTTTAGACAACCAAAAAATGTCCTTAAATATACCTTTGGTTTATGAAATGCAAAACTTAGCAGGTGATTGGAAATTAGTTTATGCTGAAGATTCTAGCACTTTGGTAGCAAATTTGATTCAAAACATAAGGAGATTTAACATGAAAAGTTTTGTTACAACTGGAGATATTGATTCAGACGGTGTACCAGATGGGACGGACAAATGTCCCTGTGTTTCAAACGCATCACAAACAGATACAGATGGGGATGGGGTAGGTAATGCCTGTGATAATTGTCCTAATCTTTCAAATGCCAATCAGTTAGATGTTGATAGGGACGGAGTAGGTAATGTTTGTGATAATGCGCCATACATCTCAAACGCTTCACAACGTGATGCGGATAATGATGGTATTGCGGATACACTAGACAACTGTAAAAACAAATCAAATGCCAGTCAATTAGATGCCGATGAAGACAATGTTGGAGATGTGTGCGACAATTGCGCACAATTAGCAAACAATGATCAAGCAGATACGGATGGCGATGGGAAGGGCGATGTGTGCGATAATTGCAAGACTTTAACAAATATCGATCAACGGGATACAGATCATGACGGTATTGGAGATGCCTGTGATAATGATATTGATGGCGATGGCATAGGTAATTATTACGATAAAGATATGGATGGAGACAATGTATTAGACATAGAAGATAATTGCCCAACCATACCTAACCCAACACAAGTGGATACTGATGGTGACGGATATGGTGATGCCTGCAAAGAATAATATAATAAATAATAATTAAATAAAATGAAAAATTCAATGAAAAATTCCTTACATACTTTATGTACTATCCTATTAGTATTTGTTGTAACCACATTTACAAAAGCTCAAATAACAGTTTTAGTTGGTACAAATTCAGCAACCTTATCCATTTTGGGTTACCCAGCTAATAATGATAATATTGGGCCTGGTAAAAGATTTAGTGTTAATTGGTCAAATGGCATTAAAGATACCTATACAATAAGTGGTTTGGCGCTTGGTGAATATTATGTAACAGTAGTTGATGGTTTAACGGGGGGTTGTACTGGATTTAAAAAATTTGTAATTGCAAATAACATTGTAGCAGATATCAGCCAGTTTAAACACAACAGTAATGGTTGGACCGCTGTTGTAGCTAATATTGTTGCTGGTGGAGGTTGGAGTCCTACTTTTTTTGGTGATGGTGCTATGACTTGTAAATCGGTAAGCTCATCGGCATGGTCTTGTGATATATTCGATCCTTTTTTTGGTGGATGTTTGTTTGGCTCAACAAAATATACTTATAATGATAATGTTTGTACTATCTCTAAAACATTTAATTATGTTACAACCAATAACTTAAAAGTTGCTTTTAGTGTTTTATCAACAACTTCAGCCCAAACGGCTAGGAATTGTGTAAAAATACAACTTACCCTCTTTAATGGAGCTGTGGTTAATTTACCTAATGATTACTCTGTAACCAGTGCTAATTCATATAAAAGTTATACAGTAGATTTGAGCCCTTATATCACAGTTGCTGGCCCTTTTTCCCTCAAGTTTATTATTAAATCAGGTTTATCACAAGGAACAACTGACTTTGGCTTAAATGTAACAACCGCCATTGACGATATCAAGGTTTATTCAGATGGTGAATGGAAGGCAACTAATAGCTTTGATTTTACGGATCATTATAGTTTAAATGACGATACTGCTCTTATTAATAAACCTGGTAAATTTAAGTGGAAAATTAGGAAAGACGGAACAAACGATACCGTTACAGTTTTAACCCCTAAAGATTTTCTTTTTCCTAACACTATTGGAACTGCTACGTACCAAGTACTTCCTAAAAGAATTGAAAATGGTGTTGAACTTAATGCGGTTAAATCAATTCCTTCGTATTTGCCTATTTATCTTAGTGTTTTGGGCACTGGAACCGTCAGCATCCCCACGCAAAGTCTAAATCCTTTATCCAATTTTTTCAAATCATTTATTAAGGTAAATTCATTGCGTTTTGGATTTTATAATGAAATACCTTCGAGTAACTTGAGCTTTAAAATTAATTCCAATGGATTAAATGCAGATAGTAGTAATTTCAGAGTAGTTGGAAATAAACAAAATGAGTTTTTTGTTTCTAATTTTAGTTTACTAGGAAGTAACGGAAAATTAACGATATTAAATAATAATGAAAGATTGGTTGATTATACGTATAATACATTTGTAAAAAATACGATTCCTGCAAGTAATGTTTTAACTTCATTTGATAATAAATTAACTTATAGTATTATTTGTCCATTATCAGATACAGTCAAATTTTTAATTGCAAAACAAAATGCTAATGAAATAGGAGAGCCTGAAGATAAATTTGACTCCACATATGTCCTATCATCTAGCGAACCCTTGGTAGGAAATATTAATTTGAAACTTGATACCAATGGATTGGGATTGTGGAAAAGTAAATTATATGATCAGAAAATTAGAAATCTTGATTTGCCTTTGCGCACACAATTTAATGCTTTAACAACGGAAGAGTTGTTAAATGTTTTCATACGAAACGATAATGGCTCATGGGAGGCTGCACCAGCAAGTTTTGATGCAAGCACGCGTTCTTTTAATTTGAACAACCAAAAATATAGTAATGCAGTATCTATAGGTATATTTTACAACAAATATTGGCAATCTAGCGATTTACAATCAAGTAGTTCTTCAACATTTATTGCCGAAACCGATTGTCCTATCGTGCGTCCAGGAGACGTGAATACAGATGGAAGAGCAGATAACATAGATGTATTGGAATTAGGGCTGCATTATAATCAAGTAGGGAAACCTAGAAGGTTTATAAGTAATAATTGGGAGAAATTTTTTGCTTACAATTGGTTAGATACGATTAGTAATGGAAAAAATTTGAATAATAGTGATTGTAATGGCGATGGAACCATCGATACATTAGATTTGCAAGCAATTGGCGATAATTATGGAAAAGCCCCTATTTTAAAGGTTGCGCAAACAACAACACTTAATCAATCCATTAAAATAGTTCCAGATCAGGATGTTATTGAAAAAGGTAAGTGGGGTAGCGCATCTATTTTTGTAGGAGATAACAATAATAAAATAACAGATGTCAATGGATTGGCATTTACTGTCAATTTTGATAACGCTTTAATAAATACGGACAGTATTTACATTCAATTTATTAATTCATTTATTGATTTATCAGATGAAAACTTAACGTTTGCCAAATTAAAATATACTGATGGGAAAATTTATGCAGCTACCACACACACTGATAATATCAATGGGAGTGGCTTTGGTAAAATTGCAATTTTACATTATAAAGCTTCTCCGAGTATTACTAAAACTGAAACATTTACCGTTAGTGTAAGTGGGGTAAATAAATCGGATGCTTTAGGAAATATTACCGCTTTAGGATCAGGTTTAACCTCAACAGTTACAATATCTTTATTGCCAACAGGGTTATCAGAAAGTCTAGAAAGTGAAAAGGTTCAAATAAGCCCTAATCCAACAAATGGTTTGCTTATTGTAAAATCAAAAAATATTTTACAAAAAATAGAAGTTTTCTCAATCACTGGACAAGCTTTGTTAATTGAAAAACCTGAATCTACAAATCATGTTTTGAATTTAGAGAACTTATCAAATGGAATATATTTTATAAATATTTATCAGAATAATTTAATTACTAAGAGAGAGAAAATTATTTTGAATAGATAGTTAATTTATTTTTTTTAAAATAGCTAATAAAGGAAGTCATCAATAGTATGCAAATTATTGGGTATGTTTAAAATTAGGTTTTGTCTCATATTTTTATTAATTAATATTAAATTATTAGTAGCGCAGTGTCCTTTGGTTTACAATTATTTAGGAAATTTATCAAGTAGGCCATATTTTGTAAATTGTCAAGGAACTGGTACTTATAATATGAATTTTTCCTCCAATCAAAATTGGGGGGCATATACAATAAAATGGGGTGATGGGTCATCAGATTTTGCAGGTGCTGCCTATGTTGCAAATACAATAATTAGCCATACCTATTTATCCGCCATTCCTGACACGTTTGAAATTAAATTAATTATTCCTTCATCATCATGTACTTTGACAGGTGTTGTTGTTATGGAAAAGCAAGTGAATGCTTCCATTCAAATACCCATTGGAGGTATAACATCTGCCTGCGCACCTCAAATCTTAGTTTTTTCCAATTCAAGTACTGAGGCCTCTAAAACAACCTCTTTTACTTGGGATTTTGGAGATGGCACTCCGCTTGAGAAATATGATTATAACAATGCAGGAAATACCGTTTCTCATCTATATAATAAGGGCACGGTTAGTTGTCAAACAACAGTAAGATTAGTTGCGAAAAATTATTGTACACCCATTCCAACAATTGCAAATTTTAACCCACTTAATATTTATGATTTGGACATAGCAGATATTTCCACTTCTTCATTATTTAAATGTTGGCCAAATAATAGTTTTGTTTTTTCAAATACGACAAACAGAAATTGTGTTCCTCAGGGAAATACCTTTCAACGACAAGAAAGATGGAATTTTGGAGATTATTGGGGTTTGGGGCGCGATTCAATTATAAATTGGAAACCTTGGCCACCAACAAGCCCATTAACAATAGCATATCCATCCACAGGGTCCTATATAGTTCGACTACAAGATAGCAATCTGTGCGGCGTAGCTACTAGAACAATATCAATTAATGTTATTAACCCTCCAAATGCCTCATTGGCATCTCCTTCTGGGCCCTTTTGTCAAAATACGCCGATTACCTTTACTAATACCAGCGATGTAGGCCCTGGTTATTTATATGAATGGAATTTTGGAACTGGAGGAGGATACGTTTCTAAGCCTTTTGGCGTTCAAACATTTACTTACAATCCATTAGGAACATTTACTGTTTCGGTGGTTGCTTCAATTAGTGGAGGAGGGCCTGCCTGCTCTGATACAGATAGGGTTGCTATTACCATATTACCCCAACCGACTTCAAATTTTGCTACAAGTCAGAATATAGGATGTGATTCGATAATTGGTGTAAACTTTACGGATTTTTCCATAAGCGCTTTAAGTTGGAATTGGGATTTCGGAAATTCAAATACATTTAATGGACCCAATCCACCGCCCCAAAATTTTAGAACCATCGGTACTGCCATTGCATCTTTAACAGTCACTTCAGCTAATACTTGTAATCATACATTCACATCTTCGATAACTGTTAATAAAACCCCCGTTGCAACATTTAGTGTTTCCAATTCATGTGTTGATTCTCCAACTAATTTTACAGATATGTCTACTTTTCAAGTTGGAGATAATATTTTATCGTGGAATTGGAATTTCGGAGATGGCTCACCAACTAACACGTCAACTTTAAAAAATTCAGTTCATACCTATACCGTTTCGGGCACTTACAGCGTTCAACTTATTGTTAATACAGCTACTTGTACTCACTCAATTACTCAAACTATTTTTGTAAACATCAAACCCACCGCAGATTTTTCATACAATCCATTGCTGGGCTGTCCGTCATTAACTGTAAACTTTACTAATACATCGATAAATGCAACCAGTTACAGTTGGAATTTTGGCAATGGGAATTCGGCCTCATTAATAAACCCTAGTGAAGTCTTTACAAATAGTTTGACTGTACCTAAAGAATATGCCATTACACTTACTGCCTCAACAACCGCTGGCTGTACTGATAATAAAACCTATTCAGTTACTGTATTTGGGAGGCCTTCTGCCTTATTTAATTTGAACACTGTCAATGGGTGTTCTCCTATCGTTTCTACTTTTACAAATACGTCGATTGGAGCCACAAATTATACTTGGGACTTTGGAGATAATTCTCTCAGCACTTCAACATTATCAGTTCTTTCACACACTTATATTAATTCGTCTTTATTCCTCAAAACGTATAATATTAAGTTATTGGCAATTGGCAGTGGTGGTTGTAAAGATAGTTCTTACAAAACGTTGAGTGTTTTTCCAATACCATCTTTTAACTTCACTGTAACAACAATTGAAGCTTGTTCGCCTTTAAATGTAAATTTTAATTCCGTATTAGGCGCTATATCACATACATGGAATTTTGGCGATGGAAGCCCCTTAAATAACACCCCTAGCCCTAGTCATATTTTTACAAATACAAATTCTAATGATGTAACATATACCGTTTCTTTAAAAGTGTCCAATGCCTTTCTATGTGTTGATAGCGCCATATATAATAAGTATAAAATTCACCCTATTCCTACTGCAGATTTTGTTGCTACCCCAACAACTGGATGCTCTCCGCTACTTTGTTCATTTACTAATACTAGTTTTAGTAACACAAGTTTAAATTATTTATGGAAGTTTGGTGATGGGAATACTTCAAATAATATAAATGCTACACATACTTATTCAAATTCAACTAATTCCAACAACAATCAAACGTTTACCTGCACATTAGTATCAACAAATTCTACTAATGGTTGTAAAGACTCTTTATCAAAAACTTTAACCCTACTATTTAAACCTAAAGCGAATTTTGTGGTTGATACGCCAGGTTGCTACAGTAAAGTTTTAAATTTTACCAATAAGTCTATAGGAGCTGATTCATACAAGTGGCAAATTGGATCAAATACATTTACCAATGTAAATATTTCTCAACCATTTATTAATAATACTTCAAATAATATTACCAATAACGTAAAATTAATAGCAAATGGGTTGCAAAATTGTTCTGACACCATTGATGTTTCTATTATCGTGTATCCTAAGCCTTCTTTCTTTATTAAGGCTTTACCAGATAGCGGTTGCACTAACTTAAATGTTAATTTTGAAGGAGCTCCAAATATAACATCATATAAATGGAATTTTAATGACGGTAACATTTCCTCTGATTCAAATCCCGTTCATACTTACTATAATTATTCACAAGTTATTAAAACTTTTACAGTTGAATTAATAGGAAGTAACAACTATGGCTGCTATGATACTGTAGTAAAAATGATTAAAGTACTCCCAAAACCGGTGGCCCAGTTCGAAGTAAAAACAAAGATTGTATACGGAGAAACAACACCAATTGTTTGTGATAATTTATCATCTGGAGGGGTTGATTATTATTGGGATTTTGGAGATAATTCAAATTCAAGCTTATTCAAACCAACTCATACATACCGAGAAGTAGGAGAATATCAAATTTATTTGATTGCAACTAATTCTTATGGGTGTAAAGACTCTTTCAATTTAGGCACAAAAATTACCTCCTTGGTTGAAGCTGATATTGAAGCTCCAAATGCATTTTCACCTTCTACTACTGGTAGTAAAGGAGGTTCGTTTAATCTTAATGATCTTGATAATGATATTTTTCATCCAATAGTAAGGGGTGTTGATAAATACGAATTGAATATATTCTCTCGTTGGGGCTTATTGTTATTTGTATCAGATGATATAAACATTGGTTGGGACGGATATTATAAAGGAACATTATGTGATGAAGATATTTATATATGGAACATTAAGGCAACAACACTTGACGGAAGAAAATTAAATAAAACAGGTGATGTTTTCCTTTTTAAATAATGAAGTATTGTAAGAAAAATTAGATTTCTATTGGTATTACTAAAAGTAAGAAACAACTTACAATACGCTTACGAATTGATAATACATTAATACCAACATTTTAATTTTGATAAAAATGTTGTTTATAAAAAAAGTAAAAATATTTCAAATAAAGTATTTAAAAATTTAACAAATGAAATGAAGTACATATATATTATATTTTTTTTTAGTTTAACAATGTTAATGAAAGCAGGGGATCCTTATTTCACGCAGTTTTATGCTGCACCTATATATATGAATCCCGCATTTACAGGCTTAACATATAAACACCGCATTGTTACGATGTATCGAAATCAATGGCCCGGTGTTAATAGTGCCTATAAAACATATATGGTGAATTATGATGCTAAATTGTCGGCTATTAACAGTGGATTTGGAATTGGCATATTAAATGATAAATCTGGGACGGTTGGCTTAACGCTCACTCAATTTTCGGCTAATTACGCTTATTTCATTAAAATTAATAAAGAAACAGAATTTAGAATGGGGACGAATTTATCTTTTAATATCAAGCGTTTGGATTTAAGTAAGTTAAAATTTTATGATCAGTTTGTTACTGGTTCCAATAATTCTATAGAGATTTCAAACTATAGAGAAGTAAATTATATGGATTTTGCTGCTGGCGTTCTCTTAAACTCATCTAAATATTGGTTTGGATTAAGCATGAAACATTTATTAAAACCCAAAAGTACTTTAAAATCAATTGAAGATCCACTATCTATTACCACTAGTTTGCATGGTGGATACCGTTTCATTATCGAACAAAGTATTAGAAAAGATGTTAAGCGTTATTTTTCACCATCATTTAATTTTCGTCAACAATCAAATAACAATCAATTAGATGTTGGTATACATTATTTTCATTTACCAATAAATATAGGAATTTGGTATAGAGGTTTGCCATTTAAAGTAAACGGCTCATATAAAAACAATGAATCTATTGCTGTTTTATTTGGCATCGATATAACTCATAATTTACGTGTTGGATATAGTTTCGACTTTACCATTTCTAAATTAGGAATTACTAATTCTATAGGAGCTCATGAAGTATCATTAAAATATGAAATTGGCAAAGAAGCAAAAACTGAGGCGAGCTGTCATGAATTTTAGGTTTTTTCAAGCTAATCTTTCCAATAAAAAAAAGTATTTTGTAAACTAAAATATAGGCTAATTAACCGAATTAATGGTATATACCGTTTAGATTAGGAATCAGAAATGTTTTAAAAATCCGTCAAAAAATAAAAGTTCTTGATTTTTTTAATCTTGATTTTTTAATTTCACCATCGTTAAAATAGTAGCAATTGCAACCGTTTCACCAGTTTCATCAAACACATCTACTAAAAACTTAACGATTCCTTTGGCAATATCTTCAGCATTTTTTTTCTCTTGAACAATCTTCTCTTTACAAGAGAATCTCACTGTGATTGTTGATCCTGGATAGACAGGTTTTGTAAATCTACATTCATCAATCCCATAATTTAATAATACTGGACCTTTTGGCGCATCAACAAATAAACCTGCCGCTCTACTTAAAATAAAATAACCATGTGCAACTCTGCCTGTAAAAATAGTTCCGTCTAATGAATTTGCATCCATGTGTGCGTAAAACTTATCGCCACTTAATTCTGCAAACTTATCAATATCGTCTAAAGTAACAAGATGGCTTTTGGTAATTAAAGTTTCCCCAACTTCCAAATCTTCAAAATATTGTTTAAAGGGATGAATGTCTTTTATGATTGGTTTTGCCCCTTGCTGGTATTGATTCAAAATAGAAGTAATGGTCGTTGGAGAACCTTGTATTGCGGTACGTTGTAAGTAATGGAATACGCCACGTTTTCCGCCCATTTCTTCTCCACCACCCGCTCTTCCAGGTCCGCCATGCACTAACATAGGCATTGGAGATCCATGGCCAGTGCTTTCTTTAGCACACTCTGCATTTAACACTAAAATCCGACCATGCATACAAGCCGCGCCAATTGTATATTTTCGAGCAATGACATTATCCGCAGTGATGATTGAACTTACCAATGAACCTCTTCCCATTTTTGATAATTCAATGGCATCCTCAATCGTTTTGTAAGGCATGATGGTGCTAACTGGGCCAAAGGCTTCAATATGATGGCAATCCGTCTTTGTAAAAGGTTGATCATTGTAAAAAATAATTGGTGGCATAAATGCGCCTTTATTTTTATCCGCACCCTTTACTTCAAAATTTTCAAAACTGCCAATGATGATCTTCTGGGTTTTTGAAAGTAATTCAACTTTTTCTTTTACTTCAATTAATTGCGATTTGCCTGCCAAAGAACCCATTCTCACACCCTCTATATTTGGGTCGCCAATTATATTTTGCGCTAGACGTTTTCCCAAAGCTATTTGCACATCTTCAATTAAATTTTCTGGAACAATAATTCTGCGGACAGCGGTACATTTCTGACCTGCTTTAGTTGTAATTTCTCTTGTTACTTCTTTGATAAACAAGTCAAATTCGGGCATTGATGGTGTTACATCAGTTCCTAAAATGCAACAATTCAAGGAATCAGCTTCCATATTAAAATGAACGGCCTCTTGTAATAACCTTGGATGTGCTTTTAACAGTTTGCCTGTAGAAGCAGACCCTGTAAAGGTAACAACATCCTGACTCTCGACGTATTCTAAAATACCGTTTGCACTTCCGCATATTAATTGCAAAGCACCTTCCGGTAAAATTTTACTTGCAATAATTTCTTTCACAACAGCTTCTGTTAAAAAAGATGTGAGTGATGCTGGCTTTACAATAGCTGGAACTCCAGCCAACCAGTTAACTGCAACTTTTTCTAACATACCCCATACTGGAAAATTGAATGCATTGATATGAATGGCAACTCCTTCTTTAGGCACACAAATATGATGACCAATAAATGTATTGTTCTTTGACAAACGAGCTACATCTCCTTCATAGCAATAGGTTTCATCTGGAAATTGCCGACGTAAAGATGCATAAGAAAACAAATTACCAATACCACCCTCAATATCAACCCAGCTATCTGCACGCGTAGCGCCTGTAGCCCAAGATATTTTATAAAAATCTTCTTTCTTACTTTGTAAGTGTAAGGCTAAGGCCTTTAGCATTAAACCCCTTTGCTGAAAAGTTAATTTGCGTAAATTTGGTCCACCCACTTTGCGTGCATAATTACACATTTCACCAAAATCTAAACCTTTGCTGCTAACAGTTGCAATTGCATCTCCTGTAATTGCATTATATAATTCTTGTCCTTTTTCGGAACCAGCTGCCCATTGCCCTAAAGCATAGTTTTGTAAATTGTTCATATAAATATAGATAAGATAATACGCACTAAATATAAATAAATTGGGGGAATAAAAAGTCCTAATAAATTAAATAAAGCATTAGGAAAATATTGAAAATTAATCATTAAAATAATTTTCTTCTTTTTGAAAAGCAAACATTGAACTGAATTCAGTTAATTTTAACTGATTTTGTTTTCATCTCTCTAAAGGATTGCTTTTATTATATTTTCAGAAGATTGAAAACGCATTAAGCAATTTTCTTTTTCCTTTTAAAGTTAATATTTCCGAAAAAGTCTAAAATCTTTTTAAATACTTCGAAGTATAACATTATCATTAATATCAAACTCATCAACCAAATAACACTGATATTAAACCAAAAAGTCGGAATCAAGCGATTGATCAATCTTTTATTTGGCGCATAAAAATGCGCTGACCCAAGGTTAGATTCAGTTGGGTCTAAATAAATAGGATCTGCTCTTTGTATTAACTTCCCATCAACTTCCAAACATTTGATAGGGCTTAAATCATTTTTATTTTCTACAAAATTCTTCAAACTCTCATTTTCATAATCATCCTCCATTTTAATAAAGGATTGATGGCCCATTTTTGAAATTAATTTCTGCGTTACAGCATCTTTACCTTCTCTTGCTTTATTCCCATAATTAATATAATGCGCCTTAATTTTATCGTACAAAAATTTATTTAAAGCACTTTTTATATCTTGATTAAAATCTTTCGCATTTAATTTATTAATTCCTTCAAATACATATCTGTTATTTAAATAAGACTGCTCTTTTAGTAAAGCATTTTTAATAAGCAATAAATCTTTTTCGTTTTCATTTTTCTTTATTTCATCTTTTTGGTCATTGATAACCTTGGTCAATTTATTTTCAATTTCATTAATCCAATAATTGTTTTTATAATCGGCAATACTAATGGCCTTATCATATTTATAAAAATTTTTCTCAAATTGATTGGCTTTAAATTGATTAACAGCTAAGGCTTCAAATGCCCAACGACTTGCCATCATCTCGCCAACAATGGGTACGCCACCTTGCTTGGCAAGCGTAGGATTGAGTTTATCAAATTTCACTACGACTCCTGCTAAAAGTAATTGAGGAATAATTAAAAAAGGAATTGAGATATAAATTGTAACCGCACTATTAAACGCACTTGAAATATTTAATCCTAACATATTGGCAAAGCAAGAAGCGGAAAATAAAACTAACCAGTAATCGCTGTACATTCCTTTAATTCCCAAAATTGAATTGCCAATGATAACAAATGTAAATGTTTGAACTGCAGATAACACAAACATGATTGTTATTTTACTCAATAGATAACTTCCTTTGCTGAGATTTAAAAAAGTTTCGCGTTTGCGTATCTTCCGATCTTTTATGATTTCTTCGGCAGAAACAGTAAGTCCAATAAAAATTGCAACGACAACGGACATAAAAATATATGCGGGAATGTTTTCATTTTCTCTAAAAACGTAGCCTTTTTCAGTATCAGCATCCATATTAAAATATCTTACTAAATATGCTAAGATGAATGCTAAAAAAGGCGCTTCAAAAAAATTAATGAGTAAATATTGTGAATTGGTTAGTTTGCTTAATACATCACGGGTTAAAAATACTTTAAATTGTTTAAAGGAATTTGGCACCCTAAATATAGCCCTAGGTATTTTATCATGTTGTTTTATATCTTCAAGAGACGATTCTATTTTTTCAACGTAATTTTTATTCCATTCTGCAGGACTATTTTTTCTGATGCGTGTTAAATTTCCATACTCGTCTAATACTTTACTTTCAATAATATTGAAAATAAGTTCAGGATTAACATTCCCGCAATTCCAACATTCACTTTCTTCTGCGTTAACGTGTTCTACTAATTTTTTAAAGTATGAAACCGCATCAATGGGATTGCCATAGTAAATAGGATAACCGCCAACATCTAATATTTGAAGTTTATCAAACATTTTAAAAATATCTGAAGAGGGCTGATGAATCACCACAAAAATTAATTTTCCTTTTAAAGATAATTCCTTTAAAAGATCCATGATGTTTTCAGAGTCTCGTGATGATAATCCCGAGGTAGGCTCATCAACATATAATACAGAAGGTTCTCTAATTAATTCCAATCCAATATTTAAGCGTTTTCTTTGCCCACCCGAAATGGTTTTATCCAATGGAGAACCAACCTTTAAATTTGCTGTTTCAGTTAAACCTAAATCTGCTAAAAGCGAATGACATTTTTTTGCAATTTTATTGTCGCTCAAATTTCCAAAACATAATTTAGTATTGTAAAATAAATTTTGATAAACGGTAAGTTCTTCAATTAGTAAGTCATCTTGACTAACATGTCCTATAACTCCTGTTACTGCTTTCGAGTCTTTATGAATATTCTTCCCATTAATTAACACCTCCCCATTACTAGGAATTTCAACGCCGTTTAAAACATTGAGTAGTGTTGATTTTCCAGCGCCCGAACCACCCATGATACCAATTAATTTACCACTTTCCTCCCTAATGTTTATATTTCTTAATCCTAATTTTCCGCTCTTAAATTTGTAATCAATATTTTTTGCTTCAAATGAAATTTTTGCCCGAGTCTTATCCTCTAAAAATCTACCAATGATATCGCTGTAATAGATGGGTTGTATTTTGCTGCTTCTTAATGATGAGCCTGGAGTTAAAATATGCACCCGACCATTTGAAATCACTTGCCCATTCAATTGTATTTCAGTGTTTCCGAACACACGCAAAGCATACATGCCTACACTTGAAATTGAAATAACCCTAATATCTTGCGTCAATGCTTCACAATAAATATGTTTGCTAAAATTTTCATAGCCATTAAGTTTATTATTAATAGCTAAAATATTCGGGGTGTTTGGGATGTTTTCAAGGCGATCTTCTATAAAAGCCCTTAATTGGTTATATTCATCAATAACAATATTAAATGTATCAGCAACTGTTAAAACAAATTCATTTTCTTGATCAGAAATTTCATTAGACGAATAAATGAATTCTAATAAGCGTATTAAAACAATGACTTTTTGAGTTTGCTCTAATTCTTGATTGATTTGAGTACAAATTTTTAAAACTTTTACTGAATTTAAGGAAGTCCGTTTAGCAGAGCCATCTTTCCGCTTTGTTGAGCTTTGTTGAGCTTCAATAAACTCATCAAAAATGTGTAAATATTTTTCAACTTGTTCTTTATTTAATTGCTGTTTTAAAAAAGACTCAACAATAGAACGACCAGTATTATTAATTCCATCAACTTTAGCTATAATGGAAAACATTTGCATTAGGGCCCTAAGAATTCGTTCACTCATAAAATTTTAGTATCTGTATTTTGAAAATATCTAAAAATTGAAAGTTACTAATTATAAATTATTTGACAAATTTCAAGTGATTATTTTATGAAAGCATTAATTTTACATCAAATAATGAATAACGTCGTTGTAAACTTTACACCTGCTGAACTTGCTGCTAAATTTGTTAATCAAACAAATCAGTCAATTTTTTTAACCGGCAAAGCTGGTACTGGAAAAACTACTTTTTTAAGAAGCATCATAGAACATACCCACAAAAACACTATCATTGTTGCGCCCACTGGCATAGCAGCTATCAATGCAGGAGGGGTGACAATTCACTCATTTTTTCAATTGCCCTTTGGCATGTTTGTGCCAGACAATCATGCACAATTTAATAACCCTTATTTAAAAATAAATACGCCCATTTCTGTGATAAAAGGAATGCAAATGGGGGAAAGAAAACGCAAATTATTGCGCGAAGTAGAACTTGTCATTATTGACGAAGTTAGCATGCTAAGAGCTGATTTGCTGGATGGTATTGATATGGTTTTAAAATATTGCAAAAGAGAAAATAATAAACCTTTTGGCGGCACCCAATTATTATTTATTGGCGATTTAATGCAGTTGCCACCAGTTGTAAAAGATAATGAATGGCAGGTTTTGAAACAATATTACGCAAGTGTTTATTTTTTTGATGCGAAGGCCCTACAAAATAATAAGCCTATTTATATTGAATTAGATAAAATTTACCGGCAAGCAGACACTCGCTTTATTGATTTATTAAACAATCTACGAAATAATAAAATTAATACGGCAGATATTGAATTATTAAACAGATATTATAAACCAAACTTTGATGCAATTACATCATTAAATACAATTACTTTAACCACTCACAATGACAAAGCTGATACGATAAATAAAAATGCATTACAAGCTTTAAAAGGAAAGTCGTATTTCTACAAAGCCATGATAGATGGAGATTTTAAAGAAAATATGTATCCCATTGAAGACACTTTAGAATTAAAAGTTGGTAGCCAAATTATGTTTATCAAAAATGATAGTTCGGGTAAACAATTATTTTTTAATGGGAAAATTGGCAGAGTATCTAGGCTGACAGAAAAAGATATTGAAGTTGAATTTGAAGATAAAACGCCAGCATTTATTATAGAAACACATCAATGGGAAAATAAAAAATTTGAATTAAATGAAGTAACAAATGAAATTGAAGAGATAGTGATTGGAACTTTTATTCATTTCCCTATTAAATTGGCATGGGCTATTACTGTGCATAAGAGCCAGGGTTTAACATTTGAAAAAGCAATATTGGACGTGAATAAATCATTTGCTGCAGGTCAAGTTTATGTTGCGTTATCAAGACTGAAATCTTTAGATGGCCTCATATTAACTGCCCCAATTCAATTTGCCGCTATTAAACAAGATGATGCCTTGGTTCAATACGCTGATCATAAAACAGATTTATTAGAACTTAAAAACACCATTGAATTTGAAAAAATAAAATTTATTGAAGCCGAACTTTTTAAAACGTATAATTTTTCAGAGCTGAATTATCAGATTAAAACACACTTGGCCAGTTATGATAAAAGCGAAGAGCGTTCGAATAAACAAAAACAAAAAATATGGGCGACTGAATTGTTTCAAAACTTTGAATCATTAAACCATAATGCGGATAAATTTCTAAATCAATTGAAGGGTATTTTACAAAATCATTCTTCTGATTTGATTGAAGTGTTAGCAAATAGAAATGAATCAGCAAAAAATTATTTTTCACCCATATTAAAAAATATTTCTAAAAGTATTTTAATAATGATTGAATTACTTAAGGATGAAAAACAAATTAAAACTTATTTAAACGAGCTGCTCGAATTAGAAGGGTATATTTTTAAACAGCTACAACAGATAGATAAAGTTACCATGCTATTAAATAGTATCATAACAAATACAGAGTTTAGCAAAAAACAATTAAAAACAAATACAAATCAATTAGAACGCTTGCAATTGATTAGAGAAACAATTGATATTACCAAAAAAGCTGATTCAGGCTCTTCAAAAATAAGTCGCTCCCAGCAATTAAATTCAGAAATAAAAACAAAAAAACTTCCGACAGAAAAAAAGATTAAAAATGATAAGCCTGATACAAAATTATTGAGTTTTAATTTATTTAAGGAAGGGCATTCTATTTTAACAATTGCTAAAAAAAGAAATTTAACTGAAGGTACAATTTCCAGCCATTTAGCTCATTATGTCAGTTTAGGAATGATTCCCGTTGAAAACGTTGTAGATCGAGTCAAATGCAATTATATCAAAGAAATGGCAAAAAAACATGATACTGAAATTTCGGGCGCTTTAAAATTGGTTTTGGGAGATGATTATTCTTATTCAGAAATTAAGTTTGCATTGGCCTCAATAAATTATTTAAAAAAGGAATAGATTGCCTTTTTAATGCTGTTTCTCTTTTATCTTTCTTGATTATTGGAAATGCTTTCCAGGGGGTATTATTTATTGAACTTTACACGTAATCTCGAAACATGAAGGAGGAGTAAAAATATTAAAAGAGAATAATTTAAACCGATTGAAATTAAATGATTCCCGACTTGTCCGCTTGTTGTAAGTTTCAAAAAATAGGAATTGATTTTCAATTACTTAATCTATTTATTTTGTAATTTGACCGCACTAACTGCGTCAAATGCTTCATATCAGAGTTCTCAAGACCAAAGGTAAGTCCA
>JBKDJY010000186.1:0-9961 GCA_046345275.1 Bacteroidota bacterium | reverse complement strand
CTTTATGAGTATATCCTTTATTTGTCTTGCTCTTTTCTCTGCAGCTTCAAATATCTTGCTTATTCCGCAATTTGGATTAGCTGGTGCCGCTTATAGCACAGCAGGCTCGATAATAATTCTAAATCTTATTTCGTTTTTATTCATTAAAAAACAATTTAAACTTCAACCATTTGAACGCATAGACGGATTAATTATTCTGCTTACTTTGTTGTTAGTGAGCATTGATTTAATTATTCCAGCAATTGATAACCATATTTTATCCATATTCACTAAATCAACTATAATATTGATGGTATTTACATCTATTGTATTGAAGTTAAATTTAAGTGCTGAATTAAGAAATATTTTATCAATTAAATCTTTAACATCAAAAATTAACAAATCATAATTTTATCTTTATTAAAGCTTTTCCTACACATTTTTATATAACCTTAAATCCGCAAAAAAAATGTTACAAAGATTGCTTAAGAAAAATATGGAAGTTTGTCAAACAAAATTAATTACCCAATACTAAAAAAAGCATTAGATTAACTTTTAAATTATATTATTATGACACCAACAAAAATAGTATTAGAATCTTTTAAATGGATGTTTTCTGATCCAATTAATTTTTTTAAAAATTACAACAGAAATGTATTTTATAAAAAACAACTCTTAAAAAAAAACTTCCCAATTCAATTGCCAACCGTTGATTTACTTGATTTATTTAATGGAAAATTTGAATTGGAATTAAATAAATACACTTATCTAGAAAACACTTCAACAGTAATTGATTTATCTATATTGAAGGCTTTAGCAAAAAGCATAACCAATTGTAATTATTTTGAAATAGGAAGTTTAAGAGGAGAATCATTATTTAATGTGTCTGAAGTTGCGAAACATTCTACATCACTTACTTTATCTCAAGAGCAAATGAAAAAGTTTAATTTTAAACCAGCTTTATTAAAAAGCGCTAATTTATTTAATAAAGAAATTAAAAATCTAACTGTTATTGAAGATAACTCTTTGAGTTATGATTTTTCAAAGCTTGGAAAATTTGATTTAATTTTTATTGATGGAGATCATACATATAATGGTGTTAAATCAGATACTAAAAATGTTTTTAATCATCTCATTCACGAAAATTCAATTATTGTTTGGCACGATTATACTTATTTCGCAGAAACAGTTAGGCACGAAGTTTTAGCGGGAATTTTAGATGGCATACCACAATCTCATCATAAAAATTTATATCATATATCAAACTCAATGGTTGCTATTTATTCTGAAAATTTAAAAGTAAAAAGCAACATGCTAAATTTTCCGACAGTTCCAAATAAAATATTTAAAGTTAAAGTAGAAGCTACTCCTTTATAATTTTTGATATCAACTCGATTTATAAAATCATCAATTTTAATTACTTTAGGCAATGCTTTGCCTCTTTTATCTGGTATAGCTCTTTTACCATTTTACATCAATGTTCTTAGTCTGGAATTATTTGGAGAGCTTGCCATATATATTAGTATTAGTTTATTAGCGCAAATTTTTTTTGGATTAGGCTTAGAAACATATATCAATATTGTTCCGGTAAAATTTAAAGATGAGTATTCTCTTTTACAAAAAGGAATCGGATCACTTTTTAACTTTACAATTATTATTGGCCTTTTATTTATAACCCTATCTTTCTTTACAGGTACTTTTTTCTTTAATCAAGTATTCAATAATCAATTTGGTTTTTTTCCTTTCGGTTTTTTATCAATCTTAACAGCTTTCTTTAATAACTTTTTTAAATTACATAACAATCTATTATTAGGCCAGCAAAAAATAAATGGATATTTTATAGCTAATGTTATCAATTTTATAGCAACCTTATCTATTTCTCTTATTGGATTACTTTATTTTAATAATTCCTTATGGGGTCCCATTTTAGGACGTTTTTTATCAGGAATTATTATTTTTTTTATCAGTTTATTTGGATTCCTGAAATATTATAAATTTAAACTTCAATTAGATTTTTTAAGAAAAGCTCTTAAATTTTCAATTCCTATGTTTTTATTTTTTGTTTTTAATTGGGCTATGAATTATTTTGACAGAATAATTATTGAAAACAATATGCCATTAAAAGATTTGGCAGTTTATGATTTTGCAACCAAGTGCTGTTTGCCATTAGAGTTTTTACAAAATGGATTATTTGCTGCCATTGCGCCTTTAATTTATAAAATTTGGCGAGATACAAATATTAAACAAAGTACATTAGAAGTTAATCGTTATTTTAATGGCTATTCGGCTATTTTTTTAATATTAGCGCCATTATCATGTGTATTAATTCCATTGGTGGTTCCATTTGTTATTAATAAAGAAATATATTTCGAATCCTTTAAATATATTGGCATAATGGCTGTTGGTTATTGTTTTAAAGCTTATTATTTTGTTTATTATATTGTTGTACTATATCATCATAAAACAAAAATAATGCCCCTCGTTTTTTTAATATTAGCAAGCATACAAATAACATTAATGATTATTAGTACGCACTATTTTGGAATTATGGGAATTATATTAAGCTCATTAATCGTAAAAATAATTCAACCACAGGTGATGTTCTTTTTCTCTAAAAAAATATTTTCTTTTTCATTTAATAAATTAAAAATAATTTATTTACCTCTATTATTTTTAGCGATGGTTTTGATTAGTCAATTTTTCATTAATTCATTTTCCATATACTTAATATACACTTTGCAATTATTATTATCTTTAATAGCAATATATTTTGTTTATAAAAAAGAGTTGATTTTTGTTACTAATAAATATTTAAAAAAATAAATTATTAACAATGAAACTCATTATTTTTACAAATCACTTTCCCTATAATAAATCCGAGCCATTTTTAGTGAATGAATTTTCATTTGCCGAAAATTATTTTGAAAATATAAGTATATATCCGCTAACAGCTTCATCAAATGAATCAAATATTTTACTTTCAAGTAAAGTAACAGCATTTCCTGCTGTTTTTAAAAATCATAAATCTAAAATTGAATTATTATATAAGGGAATTTTCAATTTTGCGCCTTTAGGTTTTCATATTAAGGATTTTTTTGAAAATAAAATATATAAAAAAACTGGTAAAATTTGGGATTTTTTTTCAAGCCTATTAATTACTAGGGCTGCTATAACAACATTCACTTATAAAAAAATACTTGAGCAAATAAATAAAGATGAAGAAGATATTGTACTTTATTTTTATTGGGGTAATAATTTATGTTGGATTTTACCATATTTATTAAAAAAAACAAAAAACAAAAAAATAAAAATAATTATTCGATTACATAGAACAGATCTTTACGAGAACCTAAATAATAATTATGCGCCACTAAGAAGTGCCATTTTTAATTTCGCTCATAAATTAGTAACTATTTCTGAAGATGGTTATCAATATCTGCAAAATAAATATCCAACCTTTAAATCAAAAATTGTATTAAGTAAATTAGGAGTTTTTAATAATGGTTTAAATCCATATAAGCATAGTAGCCATTTTGTAATGGTTAGTGTCTCATTTGTTACTTCTGTAAAACGGGTCGAATTAATTCTTGAATCACTCAAGCATACTAAATTAAACATTAAATGGTATCACTTTGGAGATGGTCCTCTACTTAATAAACTAAAGCTTCGCAGTCAAGAGTTGCCGCATAATATTGAAATTGAACTTTTAGGATATAAGCAAAATACCGAAGTTATTCAGTTTTACAAAAATCATTCTGTTGATTTGTTTATCAATGTTAGTTCATCAGAGGGTTTACCTGTATCCATCATGGAAGCTGCGTCATTTGGGATACCTATATTTGCAACCAAAGCTGGAGGAAATGGTGAAATTGTAAATTCTAAAACTGGCAAATTAATTCCAATAAATTTTGAACCACAACAATTATCTGACGAAATTACCTCTTTTTTAACTCAAACAAAGGAAAATATTTTACAATTTAGGATAAATGCTCGAAAAAAGTACGAAAATGAACTAGATGCAAATACTAATTATAAAAATTTTTATACTCAAACTATCCTGAATTAATCTCCACATTAAATTCTATATGTTACTCACAATTATTGTAGTTTAGGCAAAAAAATTACGGTAAAACATTCAAAAAAAAATCAATTTAAATTGATTATTCTACTATTTTCTTACACCTAAAAGTTTTATAAAAATAGTCATCGTCTCTAACTTCTTTATTTTATTAGCAATTTGAGCAATGTGCTAAAAATCATATTAACGGTAGTTTTTTTTCTATTTGTTTAAATAATTTTGAAAAAAATTAAATCAATTAAAAATATGAAAAATTCAAAACAATTAAACGTTAAAGCACAAAAAGCTATTGTTTTTTGTTCACTGTTATTTAGTAATGGCTATTTTGCTCAATTTGGACTAGCGCCATTGCAAAACACATCCACACAAACTACTGGTGGTAATGTAGGAATTGGAACTGGAGCTCCACAATCCAAATTAGAAATTTTAAGCACAAGCAATCAACTAAGGCTTTCTTATAGTAGTAGCTTGTTTTCAAATTTATATACAAACGTAAATGGAAATTTAGTATTAACTCCTAGTGCTACTGGTAAAAAAATTGGATTTGGGATAGATCCAAATCCATCAGATGTTCATACTGGATTTCATAGTAATTTAGGAGCTTTTAAAATCACAAACCCAGTTTCACTAAATACTCGTGGCCTGTCTCTGCAACCAAATCAAACACCTGGTGGCGAAATGCCTTTCGGATCAAGCATAGCGGCAAATATTACAACATCAGGTGAAGGTTTTTCTTTATCCGCAGGGACTGCTACTGGCGTTAAATTAGGAGCTTATGCCTTTACTGGTTTTGGTGGCTGGAGATCTGTTTGGGAAACTGCCAATGTTTCTTTTGGTTCTCCTAATTTATTATTGGTTAAAAGTGGAGGTAATGTGGGTATAGGTACTGGACCTAGTGGCATTGTGGGAAGATTCCATGTTTATTCTGCTGGCTTAGATTATTCTTATAACACACTCCTACAAGTAAATAAAGACTTAATAAAAGCCTTAGCAATAAATAATACTAATCCAATTTATAATGGCTTAGATAATTTTGTTGTATATGGTTCAGGAAAAACACAAATAGGTAATAAAAGAATTACGACTGGACCACATACAGATTGTATACTTAGCGTAGACGGAAAAGTGGTTGCTAAATCCTTATACATTACCATGACAGATTGGGCTGATTTTGTTTTTGCTAATGATTATAAACTTACTTCATTAAAAGATGTAGAAACATATTACAAAACAAACAAGCATTTACCTGAAATACCAAGCGAAAAAGAAGTAATTGAAAATGGTGTTAACGTTGCTGATATGAATAAACTACTTTTAAAGAAAGTTGAAGAGTTAACCCTATATTTAGTTCAGCAACAAAAAGAAATTGATGCATTGAAAAAATAATTTTCATAATTAATAACATTTTAAAACTAAAATTATGAAATACAAAATAATATTGATGTTGATTTTGATTGGGACTTTCATCAATGAAACAAATGGCCAAAATAATTGGAGTTTTGTGGGTCCTTATTCAAATAATAATCTAAGTGGCACAGAGTATCAGACTTCACAAATGAACAGAATTATTGTCGATCCAAATAATCCTCAACATTTATTTGCAGCAGGCAAGTTTGGAGGACTTTGGGAGAGCAATAACAATGGTGCCAAGTGGTTTAATATTAACACATCAATTCCTTTAGGTGTTAACGGAGTGTTAGCAATGGACTTTAAAAGTGCGTCTGAAATTTTAATTGCAAATTATGAACCGCATCACTCTGGGCTAACTCTTGCCGATAATAGATCTAAAGCGTTTTCTGACAGAATCTCGATTTATAATTTTCAAAGTCAAGCTTGGACAAATTTGCCACCATTACCAAACCCTAGTGGATTGATTTATACAATCAATTCATTAGCTGTTAATCCTGCCAATAAAAGCATATATTATGCAGGGACTACAATTGGATTATTTAGATATGAAACGAATACTTGGACTTTAATAGTGCCTAATTGCCATGTTGAAAGCATCGTATTTATTCAAAAATTAAATCTTATTATTTATGAATGCTTTATATCAGGCTCGGTGGGTAGCAATTGGAATGATAATACGCTTAACGCTAAACCATCAGGTGTTCCTATGTTAAAAAAATCAACAGATAATGATAACAAAATATTTATTGATTTGTCTAATCAGATTCCTTTAAGTGCAGGATATAATGTTGGCCATTCAAAATTAACTGTTGAGTATATTGATCCAATAAATCCACCTTTAACAAATCCAAAGTTATTTTTAATGACACACCAACTCAGTACGTCTAATCCAACCTTAAACCATAATAGGTTACTTTACCAAATAACGCTTGATCAGAGTACTCAGCCTTGTGGTATAAGTTACAACTTACTGAATTCTTATGATGATCTTTATAAGAGTGGTATTGAAAGGATGTCATTAGCCTATGATCCTTTAAATAATTTTTTATGGACTGGTGGTGTACGCTTAGGTTGTTTTAATATAAACACAAACCAATATTCTACTGATATTAAGCAAAGTTTTGAAACAAAAAATGGGAATATCCATGATGATTTTCATCAATTCACTATGCAAAATAATGGAGGTGTATATACGATGTATGTTGCCCACGATGGGGGATTAGCAAAAACCCCTATAAGTGCGTCTGCGGATCCCTCATCGGCAGTAACGTTTACCAGAATTAATGATAACGTTAATGTATGCTTAATTAATGGATTTTCAGGATCTGAACAAGACCCAAATTTATACGGGATCGGACAGCAAGATATTACTAAAACAGATATCTACGATGCTAGCACTTTTAGAGATAGATACACACATAACACTTGGGAAAATGATGGCGTTTTTATAGATAAATTTAACGATAATTTTATGATACTTGATAATAGTAGTTATGACTTTTATACACAAGTATCAAAAGATAAAGGTCAAACTATTACTTCTAATAGCTTTAATGTTCTTCCTAAAACAACTGCGCCATTTGAATCTAGCACAAACATATACACAACTGGCGTACCAGAATATCCTTACGGGCGTGGTTCGTTTGGATTTGCTAGATATAAACAGGATCCATATAGAAAAGATAGGTTGTACGAATTAGGTATGATATTTCAACCTCAATTATTTAAATATGATTTTAAAGCAGATAGATGGGTTTATGTAACTAGTTTTCAATATCAAGGGGCATATAATACCGCTCCAGATAATTTAAGTCACTGGAGTAGCTGCATAGTTGATATGTCTTTTTCGCCAGAATCAGAGAATTCAGTGCATATAGCAATAGGGGGTAATTACGATTTGCAAGAGGGCGATGCACCTGGTGAAATTTATAAATATATTGGACCAAATATTAATGATAGTTACTATGGTCATAATGAAAGGTTTGATGCCCTAGGTAATCCGCAATGGCAAAATATTTCACCAAATTATGCTACTTTTTCATCAATTGGGGGCGGGGCTATAAATATTACTTCTGCAAATGATTTATCAAAAATTACATTTATGGGTTTAGAAGCAAGTAAATGGGATAAAAATCGTATTTACGTGGGTTGCAGCATGAATATTACTGGTCCAAATGTAAATGTAAAAGTTTTGAAATACGACGGCACAAGTTGGAGTAATTATAGCAACGGTATACCAGCCAATGAAATAGTAACTTCAATGGTTATGGATCATAACAGTAACGACGGTATTTATTTATCTACAAATAGGGGAGTATATTATAGAGACCGATCATCAACATCTTGGGTTAATTATAATTATGGGTTACCAATATTAAAAACTAGCCAGATGGAAATTAACTATGCTGAAAATACAGTTAGAGTTGGGACTTATGGAAGAGGTATTTGGAAATCACAATTAGTTTGTCCTTCAATACCAAATCAAACTTTATCAGGCTCAATAAATCCAGACATTTATGAAGCAAAAAACACTATCACAGCTAGTGGGCCATTAACTATGTCATCTGGAGCCGGGCCTACAGTATTTAGAGCCGGTGATGAAGTAAGATTACTGCCTGGGTTCTCAGTTAATGGTAATGCAAATCCAAATACATATTTTACAGCTTTCATACATGGCTGTTCGTTTGGAACAAAAACTTCTCCTAACCTATTCAAAAAAGCTTCACCAACAGATAGCACAATTCATGAAGAAAAAGTTATTAATAGCCACAATAAATTTAACTGTTATCCAAATCCAAACAACGGAATATTTGAAGTGAGTTTGCCAAATGATGAGACCTATACTATTGAAGTTTTTGACTTAATTGGAAAAAAAATATTTAGTAAAGCCAATTGTAGTAGTAATAAGATTGATATTAATTTAAGCGAGCAAACTAAAGGCTTTTATATTATTCAAGTTTTTAATACTAACCAAACGCAAACACAAAAATTAATTATTCAATAGTTTTGGTGTTATTGTATTTTGAAAAAAGTGATTGCTAGAAAATGGTAGTTCGTCATCGTTTGATCCTAGCTCCGCTGGATTTTTTTTGTGTAGAGTTTTGAACGAGGCTAATCCTGCGGAATTATATATTTGTAAAAAGTAAAATATGCAACTTGGTGTGAAACAAAATATAAAAACAGAAAATGCTTATTTTTTAACGCTAACAATTGTTGGTTGGGTATAAAACGCAACTAGTAACCAAATCAAAATAAAAATGTTATGATAATAACCGCAGGATTAAAAAGACACTTTCTTTCACGCAAAATCCAGCGGAGCAGAGTTTTCAAAAAAATTATAAAAATTCAATAAAAATGAAACAGATAATTTATATTGCAACTATTTTTACTCTGTTGACATTCTTTGCTTGTAAAAAAGTAAAAAATGAAGCTATGACCGTTATTAGAGATTGCACAGGTACATATCTCCGCTTTAAGGGAAAAGACTATCATGTATGTAATCTTGAAAAGGTTTCATCGTTTGAAGACGGAACAGAAGTAACAGCAACTTTTAAAAAAATAAAAGAATGCTCATCTATAAGTGGAGGCTATTGTTTAAAATTTCACGAAAATGAAGGTTGGATTAATGTGGAAAAAGTAAAATAGCCTTTCGCCCAGCTCCCCAGCTTCGCTGTATATGCTTTAATAACGACGCACAATGGCTCCGCTGGATTTTTTTTGTGTAGGGTTTTGAGCGAGGCTAATCCTGCGGAATTATATATTTGTAAAAAGTAAAATATGCAACTTGGTGTGCAACAAAATATAAAAACAGAAAATGCTTATTTTTTAACGCTAACAGTTGTTGGTTGGGTATAAAACGCAACTATTAACCAAATCAAAATGTTATGATAATAACCGCAGGATTAACAACACACATTCCTTCACGCAAAATCCAGCGGAGCAGACTAGATAATTTTGTTGTATATGGTTCAGGAAAAACACAAATAGGTAATAAAAGAATTACCACTGTACCACATACAGATTGTATGCTTAGCGTAGACGGAAAAGTGGTTGCTAAATCCTTATACATTACCATGACAGATTGGGCTGATTATGTTTTTGCTAATGATTATAAACTTACTTCATTAAAAGATGTGGAAACATATTACAAAACAAACAAGCATTTACCAGAAATACCATCTGAAAAAGAAGTAATTGAAAATGGCGTTAACGTTGCTGATATGAATAAACTACTTTTAAAGAAAGTTGAAGAGTTAACCCTATATTTAGTGCAGCAACAAAAAGAAATTGATGCATTAGAAACCCAAATAAATAAATAATTATGAAGTCATATTTTTTATTATTGATATTAGCATTACTGGAGTTTCCCCATTATTCTAATCAAAGTTAAAAAATAATTGGAACTCATTGGGCGGTTTTGATTTTTTATTAATAGGTGCGTTAGATGATTTGAGTAAATTGTAGATGCCATCAGCCATAGAATAGCAAAAGAAT
>JBKDJY010000185.1:0-12357 GCA_046345275.1 Bacteroidota bacterium | reverse complement strand
TTCCATTTACTATTACAAACTGGAACAGGTTGATTTAGATAAAACAGTGCATGAAGTTGGGCAAATTATTTATGCCCATTGCGTGCCAGTTAAATTCAATTATAACTTTAACTCTTATTTGTCAGGAGATGTTTTAACCATCATCAGCAACAAAAACCTTGACAATGTAACCATTGGCGTGTATACGGTTTTAGGGCAAACTTTAATAATCATGAACAACGTGAACTTAAAGAATGGCGAAGCATTTACCATTGATGTGAGTAATTTGGCCGCCAGTTTTTATTTCATTAAAATATTTAATAGCAACGAGCGAGCCCTCAAGAAATTTGTGATTGGGAGGTAGTAGGCGAGTCGAAAGCCCACCTACTCTTATTTTTAGTTATTAAGACTTATAAGCGATCTTTTTCAATGTGTTTTTTACTTTGTCATTTGGTTCTACCAGAGGTAATCGAACATATGGCTGAACAATTTTATTGTTTGCCAAAACAAATTTTATTCCGCCTGGATTTCCATCAGCAAATATTTGTTCAGTTATTTCCAATAATTTATAATGTAATTTTTGAGCCGTTTTAAAATCATGGATTAAAGCCGAACGCACCATGTCGCTAAAATCTTTTGGATAAGCATTAGCAATAACGGAAATAACGCCATCTGCACCAGAAGCAATTAAAGGAAGTGTTAAATTATCATCACCACTAATAATTAAAAAATTATCAGGTCGATGTTTAATAATTTTCATGCATTGTTCAATATTTCCGCTTGCCTCTTTTATCGCAATGATGTTTTTAAATTCTTTAGCTAAGCGAATGGTCGTGTCCCAAGCAATATTTGAAGCAGTTCGCCCAGGCACGTTGTATAAAATAATTGGTAAAGGGCTAGCATTGGCAATGGCTTTATAGTGCTGATAAATGCCTTCTTGAGAAGGTTTATTATAATATGGAGAAACGGAAAGGATGGCTTCAAAACCAGATAAATCATCTTTTTTTAATTGCTGTACAATTTCAGCCGTGTTGTTACCTCCTACTCCTAATACCAAAGGAATGCGTTTTTTGTTGATTTTAATAATGTGTTTTATAACCAGTTCTTTTTCCTCTTTTGATAAGGTAGCAGTTTCTCCCGTTGTGCCTAACACCACAATGTATTCAACCCTTCCTTTGATAAGATGTTCCACTAATTTAGTTAAGGCAGGAAAATCAACTTCTCCTTTGCCCGTAAATGGTGTGATGATTGCTACTCCAGTTCCAGTAAAATTAAATGATTTTGACAACATGTTGTTTTCGATTTTTTCTAAGATTATACTAAGTCTTTAAAAAGAGTCAAAAAATTTAACTCGTTTTTATCATCTTCAAATATACAACTACTTGTTTTAAAAAATCAGCAATCTTCATTGAATTATTTTTTTCAATCATCAAATCGAAAATTTGATTTCTAAAACTGGAAACTTTACACTTTGCTTTAACTAATTTACTAATTGCCAAGCTTTGCAATTGATTTGCGTTGCCTAAGTTAATGAGCAAATCATAAGCTCTTACATTAAAATCTTCTAATGATTTTTTATTGGGTATTTGAAAAAAAGAAAATTGCTTTTTATATAAAATAGTATGCTCAAAATGTGGTGATGGTGCTTGATGAGGATGACCATTATAGACAAATGCAACGTGAACTGAAATTTTATCCTTTTTACACGTATTTATAAAATCTACACAATCGCTTAACTGATTATCATGGCAAACTATTAAAACCTTAGATAGTTGATTCCAAGAAAAAAATTTTCGATCTGTTTTTGGGCCTTCTCTTAATGAAAGTAAATATGAAGAAATATTATTTTTTATAGACATCGTTTTATTTTTCTAATTTTTTTGCTTCATTCCAAAATATATCCATTTCCTCTAAGCTACAATCTGCTAAGGCTTTACCTTGAGATATTATTTTTTGTTCCATATAATTAAACCGTGCCATAAATTTTTTATTAGTTTTTTCTAAAGCATCTTCAGGATTTACATTTAAGAAACGCGCATAATTTATGAAGGCAAAAAACACATCCCCGAATTCTGTTTCCAAGTTTTTTTGATGATTGGCCTTTACTTCAATTTGTAATTCATTTAATTCTTCTTGAACTTTTTCCCAAACCTGTTTTGGATCTTCCCAATCAAACCCTATTGCTTTGGCTTTGTCTTGTATTCGTAGGGCTTTTAATAACGAGGGCATGCTATTTGGAACCCCTGATAATGCGCCTTTATTCCCTTCTTTTTGCTTTAACTGCTCCCAGTTGCGTTTTACATCGTCAGCGTTAATAACTTTTACATCGCCATAAATATGGGGATGGCGAAAGATCATCTTTTCGCATAAAGAATTTAAAACATCCGTGATATCAAAATCATTTGTTTCACTTCCTAATTTTGAATAAAAAATCAAGTGTAATAAAATATCGCCAATTTCTTTTTTTATTTCATTTTTATCACCTTTCAAAATGGCATCGCTTAATTCATAAGTTTCTTCAATGGTTAAATGTCTTAAACTTTCAAAAGTTTGTTTTTGATCCCACGGGCATTTGGCCCTTAAATCATCCATGATGTTCAATAATCTTTCGAAGGCAATTAATCTTTTATCCATCTTATAATAATTTTAAAATGGCTTGTTCAACTTCTTCACTTTGCCATTTAACTTCTATGTTTGGGATTTGCATAATTTTATCCATGATGGCTTGCTGCTTATTGCCATTTTCTAAAGCTTCGCTATATCTTATGCTAGGGCTATACGTAACCATGCTATATAATGGAATCCAAAGATCTGGGTACTTATGACTAAAATTATTTTCAATATTTTTTTGCAATAAAAAAGTTTTATCCGCAGTTTTATCTCGCATTTCTATAAAATTTGCAATGGCTAAGTCTGCAATAGCGTCACCATCAGGCTTTCGCAAAAATTCATATTCCTTTAAGCAATCTGCATTTAATTCACCATGTTTTTCTATCAGTTCGTTCAGTACCACACAATCTTCAAACCCACAATTCATCCCTTGTCCATAAAAAGGAACAATGGCATGTGCAGCATCTCCAATTAATGCAATTTTATCATCCCATACCCAAGGCTTACATTTTACAGTAACTAGGCTTGATGTTGGGTTATTAAAATAATCATCTAATAATGTTGGCATCAAAGCAATGGCATCAGGAAATTCCTCAGTAAAAAATTTCGATACATCTGCCTTTGTTTTTAATGCGTCGAAAGACTTTTTACCTTCCATCTGAAAAAACAATGTGCATGTAAAACTACCATCCAGATTGGGTAAAGCAATCATCATAAAGCTTCCACGGGGCCAAATGTGTAAAGCATTTTTTTCAAGAAGATGTTCGCCATTGTTGCCAGCAGGTATAAGCAATTCTTTATAACCGCAATCAATATAAAATTGTTGATAATCAAATCTATCTGTTTGAAATTGCATTTGAGTGCGAACAGCACTGAAAGCGCCATCAGAACCAAACACATAATCGCTTTTAACGTGAGTGGTTTTATTTAATTTAGAATTAAAAAAAGTCAATTCGTTTTTTTTTCTATCTAATTTTTCACATCGCTCATCAAAATTAATGATGATGTTGGAATGTTGTTCAGCCAAGTCCATCAGGCGCATGTTGATGCCGCTTCGAGAAACAGAATAAATAGCTTGATTTTCTTTTCCGTATGGCTGGAATGCGGAAGAACCATCTTTGTGATGAATAAAACGACCAAACATGGGAATTGCTATTTTACGAATTTCATCATCAATACCAACACCTTCCAAACCTCTCCAACCACGGTCGCTGAGCGCCAAATTAATTGAACGACCCGCAATGATATTGGATTTGCGCATATCTTCTCGACGTTCAAAAATTTGAACTTGATAACCACGTTTTGCTAAATAAATTGAAAGCAAAGAGCCAACCAATCCAGCACCAACAACGGTGATATTTTTATGAGTTGTCATACCTATAAATTATTGTTTTTTATTGTTACATGACATAGCCAGTTTACTAATTTATCCTTTTCCTGATTATAATAGATACATTATTTTAAACAAATTAGAAACAAGATTCAGCGTTACTTTATTGATTTTAGTATCTTTGCATGGTGTTAAAAAAATTCGATTTACATGTCAAAAAAAACAACCTATTTACCAAAACTGACAAATTATTGGTTGCATTTAGTGGTGGTGTAGATTCAGTTGTTCTATCGGATTTATTAGTTAAAACAGGCTACGGGTTTGCCTTAGCACATTGTAATTTCCAATTAAGAGGAGATGACTCCAATGAAGATGTTCAATTTTGTGAAAGTTACGCCAAGTTCATCAATGCCAAATGTCACATGAATCATTTTAAAACCAAAGAATACGCAAAAATGTTTAAGCTGTCGATACAAATGGCAGCGCGCGATTTGAGGTACAATTGGTTTAATGAATTGATTAATAAATTCGGTTATACACATCTTTTAACGGCTCATCATGCAAACGATAACGTGGAAACTTTGTTTGTTAATTTAATCAGAGGAACTGGCATCAAAGGATTACAGGGAATTCCTCAAAAACAAAATCATATTGTTAGGCCTTTGTTATTTGCTACCAAAGAAGAAATTAAAAGTTATGCAGAAAAAAACAACATAACTTATAGAGAAGATGGCAGCAACCAAGAAATAAAATATAAGAGAAATTTTATTCGCCATCAAATCATCCCAGAACTCAAAAAATTAAACCCTTCGCTGGAAGAAACAATTGCTACTTCTATTCATTATTTTAAACAATCATCAGAAATTGTAAATCAATATTGTGAATTAAAATTTAAAGAAATTTGTAAAGTAGAAAATGAAATATTAAAAATAAGTATTAACCAACTTTTTCAAGAAAATCAAAAAGAAACCTTATTGTTTGAATGGCTTTATCATAAAGGGTTTAAAGCATCTCAAATTGAACAACTCTTCAGTATATTAATTGAGAAAGAGAGCGTTGGAAAACAATTCGAATCTTCTACGCATCAATTGGTAATAGATAGAAAATATATTTATGTAAAAGAAAAAACCAATCCTATTTTAATTAACAACTATCAAATTACTAGCATTAATGATATCGGACATTTACCAATTAATTTAAATTTTGAAGACATAAAAGTGCCTGAGTTTTCTTCCAATAAAAATGAAATTTATGTTTCCTTCACTGCTGATTTTTTTCCGCTTACACTTCGTAAATGGAAAATTGGCGATAAGTTTAAACCTTTTGGAATGAATGGGTTTAAGAAATTAAGCGATTATTTTAAAGACGAAAAATTTTCAAAGTTTGAAAAAGAAGAATGTTGGATTTTAGAAAGCGATAAAAAAATAGTTTGGGTCGTTGGCCACAGAATGGATGACCGCTTTAAGGTTTCCGAAAATTCAAAACACATTTTACGAATCAGTAATCATACCAAATAGATCGAATCTATTTATGAGTTCCCAATTTGCTTTATCTCCTTTAATTTATATATTTGACTTGATTAATCATTAAAAAAAACAACTTACGTATGTCTATTTGGAGAATAAAACCAGTATCTGCCTTTGAAACAGATATGAAAAAAAGTGATTTAAAACGTGTTTTAACAAAATGGGGTTTAACATCTTTAGGTATTGGCGCAATAATTGGCGGTGGTATTTTCACATTAACTGGAATTGCTGCCCATGACTACGCTGGACCAGCATTAGCTTTATCATTTGTCATTGCTGGTATTGGCTGTTTGTTTGCATCCTTATGTTATGCTGAATTCGCTTCCGTTTTACCAGTTGAAGGTTCTGCTTATGCTTACGCTTATGGTACAGTTGGTGAATTATTTGCGTGGTTTATTGGTTGGAATTTAATATTGGAATATATGATGGGCGCTACAACGGTTGCCGTTGCTTGGAGTGGATATTTTTGTAAACTATTGCATTTGTTTCACATCGATATACCGATTTGGTTAAGTAACGATTTTAAAACAACTACTGAAAAATCTTTAGAAGCAGGAATTGCAGCTCCTAGCTTTGCTTTTAACCTTCCTGCATTTTTAATCACTTGGGTGGTTACGGCCATTTTAATCAAAGGAATTAAAGAGGCTGCGAAAACAAACAATGTTATTGTAATCATTAAAATAGCAGTGGTATTATTTGTTATTTTCGTTGGTGCTTTTTACATCAATACTGAAAACTGGAAGCCATTTATCCCATCAGAAATTCCAGAAATAGGGAAAGATGGTTTGGCAACAGGAAAACTAAATTTTGGTTTTGGAGGTGTATTAACTGCTGCTACAATTGTCTTCTTTGCTTACATTGGTTTTGATGCTGTGTCCACGCAAGCTGGAGAAGCGATTAATCCAAAAAAGGATGTTCCCTTTGCAATCATTGCGTCATTAGTGATTTGCACCATTTTATATATTTTGGTTTCTCTAGTTCTCACAGGTATGGTAAAATATGATCAGCTAGACAAGGCCGCTCCTGTTGCATCTGCTTTTTCTGCCATTGGCTTAAATTGGGCTGTATTTATTATTACACTTGCTGCTACTGCTGGTTTAACTTCTGTGATGCTCGTGATGATGTTAGGACAAACACGTATTTTTTTAGGAATGGCTAAGGATGGTTTGTTACCAAGAGGATTATTTGGCACTCTGCATGAAAAATTTAAAACACCTTATAAAAGTACTTTTTTAGTTGGCCTCATTGTATCTGTTGTAGCTGCCTTAACTCCAATAAATAAAGTAAGTGAAATGTGCAGCATGGGCACATTATTAGCTTTTGCGATGGTATGTGTTGCCGTCATGATATTACGTTTTAAAAAACCTGAATTGGAAAGACCATACAAAACCCCAGCATTATATTTAGTTGGATCTTTAGGGGTTGCATTCAATATTTTCTTAATGTGTTTTGTGAGAAAAGAAACTTGGTTTGCTTTTTTAATCTGGGGCGTTTTGGGAATTGCTGTTTATTTCTTGTATAGCAAACGAAACAGCAATCTAGAAACAGGAAAAAAGGATTAATTCCGCTAAACACCATATTTTACCAATAATATAATTCGGATTAATTTCAAATAACAATGTCCTACATTTGTTGTGATGCAACCCATTATCGAATTAGAAAACATAAAGAAACAATACAAAATTGGCTCTGAAGAAATTCATGCTTTAAGTGGTGTATCGCTTTCCATTTATAAAAATGAATACGTTGCTTTAATGGGTCCTAGCGGAAGTGGCAAATCAACACTCATGAACATGTTAGGTTGTTTGGATTCTCCAACTTCAGGACAATATGTTTTAAATAACATTGCTGTCGCTAAGATGAGCGATAATGAATTGGCTGAAGTGCGAAATAAGCAAATTGGCTTTGTGTTTCAAACATTTAATTTATTACCCCGTTCTTCAACCTTGGAAAATGTAATGGTGCCATTAATATACGCTGGAATCCCAAAAACAAAACGCATCGAAATGGCCACGAAAGTTCTTGAACAGGTTGGTTTAGGAAATCGTATGTCGCACAAGCCAAATGAATTATCTGGTGGACAAAGACAACGCGTTGCCATTGCGAGGGCATTGGTTAACAGCCCTGCCATCATCTTAGCGGATGAACCTACAGGAAATTTAGACAGTAAAACTTCAGAAGAAATTATGGGGCTATTAGAAAGTATTCATCAAAAAGGGAATACCATTGTTTTAGTCACACACGAAGAAGATATCGCCATGTATGCGCATCGGATTGTCAGATTAAAAGATGGAAAAGTTGAATCAGACATTGAAAATAAAAATATCAAATCTTGGAAAATAGAGAATAATAATACTTCGTCCACTATACATTGATGGATTTAAATTTCAGCCAAGAGATACAACATCACCAAACACGATTTTAAGAGATAATGCGATTCCATTTATTTTCTGTGAAATAAAATAACTTCAACAAATCATATTTAAAGATAAAGGGAACATTTCGATGGTAGCTTTATCTTTAATTAATAAGGGCTCGCCATCGTAATGAGCTGGTAAATATTTATTAAATTCAATTTCTATTTTTTTTCCAATATGTGATTCGAAATGTGTAAAGGTGTTTATTCTTTTTGAAAATAGTTTGATAGCAAACGAAATAAAAGTATAAAAAGGAAAGGGTTTTAAAATGCTCAGATGAAATAAGCCATCATTTAATTTTGCAGCTGGCGCAATATGTACATCATTTCCCCATTGGCCAGCATTGGCAATGGTAATTAAAAACGCAGTCGTTTTAATTTTTTTACCATCTACTGTTATAGAATAACTTTCTGGCTTATAATTAATAAATTCCATCACACTGGTTTTAAAATAGGTAAAAAAACCACGTTCGGTACTCTCTGCAAATTTATGAGCAATTAAAGCATCAAAGCCAATACCTGCGGTACAAAAAAACGGATGGCCATTTAACGTTCCCGAATCTATTATTTCTGTTTTAGCGTTTGCAATCACGTTTAATGCTTTTAGTAAATTCATTGGAATGTTATTGCTTCTGGCTAATCCATTACCTGAACCCAAAGGCAAAATACCTAAAGCCATTTTGGTATTTACAACCATTGCCGCTACCATATTTACGGTTCCATCACCACCACAAGCAATGACATAGGAATACTGATTGTTTTTTATTTTTTCAACAATTGGTGAAATATCGTCTGCTTCTTCCCAAATAATAATATCGTACAACAAGTTTTTTGGAAAATTAGAAGCTATAAAACCCTCTACGTTAAATTTCTTTTTTACACCAGCGTTAGGGTTTATAACAAATGCGAATTTAATAGCCACTTTTAAAAATAGTTATTTGTGTTAATGATGGTTTATTTAATTAACTGTATTTTAATATTAACATGCATAGTCACTCAAGTATTCAAAGTATCTTGTAAGTTTTCCTTCTTTGCAAATGCTTGCTCTTTCAATGACTTCGTCAACGTCTTCTTTAAAAAAATATGGAATCACTCTTTCCATCAAATCTTTCCCAAAATCGTCACTTGCATCGCGTGGCAATTCGCAAGGCAAATTATCAACGGCCATCACGCAAATCGTTTTTTTACTAAAGGCCACATCTTCATTTTCTGTTTGAGGATTGAATCCATAAAAGGGTTTATCGATGGTGCTCGATCTTAAAGTAGTTGGAACGCTTCCATTCAAATCACAGGTAATATCAGCTATTACACTTAATTTAAAACCGGATGCTTTCGTATTTTCTTTGGTAAACATTTTTGGTGAGCGAGGATCCCAATAATGTGCAGAAATAAAAATATCTGCTGCTTTGGTAAATGGCAAAAATTTAGAAACGAAATGCTCGGGATGAATTAAAAAATCATTCAAATCAAAATTGTGATCATTCGGTCTTTCAACATAATCTTTTGGATTTAATTGGCAATAGACAGTTTCTCTGAATGAAGTCATTAAAAATTCTTCGGGTGTAACTTTTCTGATCTTTAAAGCTGATAAAGTCTCTATCGCGCCATTGGCAACTCTTCCGCCACCAGTTAAAACAATTTTGATATGAGGAAGTTTTACCCTTTTCAATTCTTCCTCCATCTCTGCCCTATCTCTACATAAATGTGCTGGCTTAATTTGAAATAAATCATATTTTCTCCCATAACCTAAAATGGCGTTATATGAACCTACAATGCCTGCAAAACGGCCAAAGCCAATGATTCTATTCGAGTTTTTGTCAGTTAAAGTTTCATAATCAATCATTTGTATTTTCTTCTCAATAAGGGCTTTCATCAATTTAGCATTATGTGCCTGTTTTTTGATGGTATGTGAAAAGAAAAAATATTTTTTATGTGAGATCAGTTTTTCAGTTGGAACTTCTTTAACACCCATCAAAATATCACAATCGCTTAAATCTTCTTGTAGTGTTAAACCAAAAGCTAAATATTCTTCATCGCTATAACATCTAATTTTACTTGGTTGGATAACAATTTCTAATTTCGGAAAAGTTCTTAATAACTCGGCACAAATTAGAGGTGTTAAAGGAACTCTTTTGTCAGGCTGCGATTTTTCTTCTCTTAGAACTCCTACTTTAACTTTAGACATCTATCTTTGTATTTATGCAAATATAACATTTATGATTTTTGGTAAGACTACAATATTTTTTATTTTATGCCATATCATCATCAGCCAACTTTGTTATTCCCAAAAAAAAGAAAATCCATTTACTAAAAAATTTCCACCGTATCAATTAAAAAAAGATGCGCAATTACTTCAAGATGTTTTTTTGTCAATGCATCCCGTTCAGGGCATTTACAAACCAAAATCATATTATGATGAGCAGTTTAATCATTTCAAACAGTCTTTAACTGATAGTTTAACCGAAAAAGAATTTCGAATTAAATTAAAACTATTAATTGGTCGTATGAATTGTGGACATACGGATGTCATGTATTCAAAAAATTATTTAAAAAATAGGAAGCATTTAAAAATAAATTATTCTCCTTATGTTTTTGTGCCCATTCAAAATAAAGTTTATGTGTACCAAAACTTAAATAAAAAACAAGATAGTGTCTTGAAAGAAGGGACTGAAATCTCTGAAATAAATGGCATTCCCGTTGACTCCATCTTACGAATGAGTCAAAATTTAATAAGTGTTGATGGATACAATGCAAGCTCTAAAAATCATTACACTCAAATTGCATTTAATTCTTTTTACGCTTCTTTATTAGAATGGCCCGACACCTTTAGAATAAAATACAAACAATGGGATGGTTTAAAAAGCACAACACATCCTGCATTTAATGGCAAGAAAGTTATTGCCATTCCATTTGGGCCTAAAAAAGATAGCTTGATGACTCATTACAAAAGAGCAAAAATTTCATATCGATTTTTAGATTCTGCAAATAATATAATGCTCATGAAAATAAATAGTTTTTCGATTCATAAATATCAGATGGCTTATAAAAAACTTTTTGCTAAGCTAAATAAAAATAAATCTGAAAATTTAATTATTGATTTAAGAAATAATGGCGGTGGAAGTATTAAAAATGCCTTACAGCTACTCAGCTATCTGATAGATAGCAGTCAAACACTAACCATGAGTACAAGCATAAAAGAATACCCTTTTAAAAAAAATACGCACGGAAATTTAATATTTAAATTAACCCGCATTGTTTTTAATAGCATTGCTAAAAAAACAATGCACCACGACACTGTTTCTTATTCTTTCGATATAAAGCCGAAACAAACAAATCACTTTAACCGTCATATTTTTGTTTTAATAAATGGTGGCTCATTTTCTGCTTCATGCATTGTTGCTGCTTATTTAAAATATAAAAACAGAGCTCCTTTCATTGGAGAAGAAACTGGCGGAGCTATTGAAGGTTGCAACGCAGGAATTACCCCTTATTATAAACTACCAAATACCAAACTGAGGGTTCGCATTCCAGCCTACAGAATTTCTAATGATGTGATTCCAAATATAACCGGGCATGGCATCATTCCTGATTATAAAATGGACTACTCATTGACAGATTTAATTCAACATAAAGATATTGAACTTCTAAAAGCACTTGAATTAATAAAAAATTTATAGAAACTTTCGGGTCAGGTTATTCTTGCCCTTGTTTGTGTTTGTGTGCCGTGAAACATTAACAGTTGTAGGTTAATGTATGTTATATAAAAGATAATAGTAGGTCTATCACAATCGCTGTACAAGCAGAGGTTGTAAACCGCCTCTCGGTGCTAAAGGAGTAATTCGACGGTATTGAACGGAAAGAGGAAAAGGCTAACTAGATTAGTCAGGTAAGAATAAGAGAGATGAATGCAAATGAACCATTGAAGAAGTTGTGAGATTCAAGCATATCTTGTCAAAAGTTAGTTTTGAACACGACTAATGAAAGATTATAGCGGTTACTTGCTTACTGGCTATAAGGCAAGCGCAATAAAAATGGCATGACTCTTATTCAGGGTTTTATATGGAACTCGGGAAGTCCTTTTTAAATGCTAAGAGAAAGGCACAAGATGGCAGTATCATTGAGACTGAGTATCGAAGTTAACAAGGATGGCGGACTAACTCGTAGTAGTGATGAAACTCTTGTAATGAGAGTGGAGCAAAGGGGTTAGCTCATTCAATTAAATTAAATGATACAACATTAGGCAACTAGCGGAGGATTGAAATTAGTTTAATAAAGTAAAAGATTGAGTAATTATCTTATAACCTGAGTTCGATTAATAAATAAGTCCCAATTCTTTTCTGCTATCATTGTTAAACCTAATGGTTGGTTTTTTAGGGAAGAAAAAATAAGTGGCGATTGCAGCAAGTAAATTTGTGATAAAATTATTGAACGAACGATGTCTAGAATGTTCTACTTGACATATGTTTTTCAACTCGTCGTTTACAGTTTCAATAACT
>JBKDJY010000184.1:0-10276 GCA_046345275.1 Bacteroidota bacterium | reverse complement strand
TCATGAGCAAGACAATATATTTCTGTAATTTTAGTATCTGTAAAATTCATTGTTCGTTTGTTTTATTGTACAACCTAAACTTAAATGAATAATGCATTTTGCCGATTTTTTACTCTATAACTTATTCAGTAATAATTGTTTTATTAATCGAGTTCAGGTTTATACGGAATGAGAAGAGCCGTGTGATGCCAGAGTATCAAGCACGGTTCTGTGAGAGGCTTAGGGTAAAATTCCCTTTGTCTACTTGACTTACCAACAAGCTATAGTTGTTCCTCATGAGGTTCTAAAAAATCAAATTCGTGTTTCATTCCAAAATAATGTTTAGCCGACGAATAATGATAATCAGTTTCGTGTTCAAATAACTTAGCTCTTATAGGAAATGAGTGAGTATTTGACCGTCCTGAAAATTCTGCACTAAAAGGGACAAGTCAGGAGGACGCAATATTAACTTTTAAACAACTATCAGATTAAATCAAAAGTATTTCAAATCACAACACGTTAAAGGCTATTTTAAATTCACAAGCTTTTGTAAACACAAGCTCCGATGCTATCTCTAGATGATTTTGTTACACTTTTAAGAGTATTTACTTCTTCATGAATTCTCAAATAACCCAAATACGCAAAAATGATCGCTTCTTTAAATTCAATGATATCAGCGCTGGGCACATTCACTATTCCATCAAATCTTTTTCTTAATTGATGGACAAAAAATGTATTGTAAGCACCTCCACCAGTTATTAAAATAGATTTCAAATTATTCTCATGAATCGTAGTAGTAATTTTGATAACCATATACTCAACACAACTTGCTAGTTTATCATTTGTGCTTAATTCTATGCCTTCTAAAATTGGAAGAAATTCATTTTCAAAAAATTCTCGTCCCAGTGATTTGAAATGTGTTTGAATGTTTAGTAAATCTTTTAATAAATTTAAATTTATTTTTCCGATTGATGCTAATTGACCAAACGCATCATATTCAAGATTTATTTTTTTAGTTATATAATTTAAAACTAAATTAAACATGCATATATCAAATGCAAGGGTTTGATTGTTCTTTGAAAAAGATATATTTGCGATTCCACCTAAGTTTAAGCAGGCTTCATTATCCCCAAATAAATCCCTATCACCAATTGGAACCAAAGGAGCACCTTGCCCACCAAGTGCAACATCTAAACTTCTAAAATCACAGATGGTATCAATGCCAGTAAGTGCTGCTATCGTTGCCCCACAGCCAATTTGTGTTGAATAGCCAAGTTGAGGCTGATGAAAAACGGTGTGACCATGAGATGCAATATAATCGGCTGTTAAATTATTTTTATGAAGGAAATTGATAATTTTTTCAGCAATAAACTTTCCATACAGAGCATTGGTTTCAAAATAATCTTTTGCAGATGCTTTATGAATATTGCTTAAAATTTCTTTCCACTTTTTCTCATATTGAATTGTTTCGGCGGCTAAAATTTTAAAGCTAGTTTTATTTTCTGTTTTATTAAATTGACATAAACACAAATCTATTCCATCAAGCGAAGTTCCGCTCATCAAGCCTAAATAAGTTTTTACATTTAATTTCAATTTATGAAAAAAACATCTTAATTTTTAATCAAATTAATTTTTCGCTTATACTTACAGAAACCTTTTCTACTGGGCCGTTCATAGGCGGTAATAATTTTGTTATTGTAACTTTTGCAAAAATTAAATTTGGAAATGATCTAATGATGGCATCATAAATGCGTCTGCAAACATTTTCAATGAGTTTAGATGGGTTAGCCATTTCATGTTTGCAAATATTAAATACAGCACAGTAATCAATGGTTTTAGATAGGTCATCAGTTTTTGAAGCCTCTGTAAAATCATATTCTAAGTTAACATCAACGATATACTCACCGCCAACTTTTGTTTCTTCTGTCAAACAACCATGATAAGCGTACAATCTTACCCCTTCAATATTAATCGTCTGAGTCATTTGATATTATTCAGATATCTCTCCAACCAAATTGGCCTCAAGCATTTTTTTTGATTTTTCAATTGAAAGTTTTTGTCCTAAAACAAACATCAATTTTGTAATTGCACTTTCAAAAGTAATATCTTGTCCACTAATCACACCTATTTTTTTTAATTGGTTACTGGTTTCGTACATGCCTTGTATAACTCTTCCTTCAGAACATTGAGTTACATTATAAACAATAATTCCTTTATCAATTAATGATTTTAAAGCACCAATAAACCAGGCCTCTGTACTTGCGTTGCCTGCACCAAAAGTTTCAATGAGAACGGCCTTGATATGAGAATTATTTAACGTTGCTAACGTAATTGATTTACTAATTCCAGGAAATAATTTTAAAACAAGAACATTATTTTCAAATTGGGTTTGGATTTTAAATTGTTTTTTTGAAGGCTTCAAAAAATAATTAGGGTTGTAATCGATGTTTATTCCTGCCTCTGCTAGTGCAGGATAATTCGGAGATCTGAAAGCATCAAAATGAGCAGAATTATATTTTAAAGTACGATTACCTCTGTATAACTTATATTCAAAATATACACAAACTTCAGTAATAATAGATTTACCGTTTTTTTGAGCGGCGGCTATTTCAATGGCGGTAATTAAATTTTCCTTACCATCAGTTCTAATCATCCCTATCGGCAATTGAGAACCTGTTAAAATAATTGGCTTTGATAAATTTTGCAACATAAAACTTAAAGCACTTGCTGTAAAGGCCATGGTGTCTGAACCATGCAAAATAACAAAGCCATGGTATAGATGATAATTTGACTGAATAATTTCTGCTAATTTTATCCAAATTTCAGGATTCATGTTTGATGAATCAATCGGTTTGTCAAATGAAATGGAAGAAAGTTTGATGTTAAATTTTTGCAACTCAGGTATTTGTTGCGTAAGCGCTTTAAAGTTAAACGGTTTTAAAGCATCCGTCTCTGGGTCATGCATCATTCCGATTGTTCCACCAGTATAAATTATTAAAACGGACGATTTCAAAAGTAAATCATTTTTTTAGTTACAATTTTTGACAGGACTAATTAACCCACGACGTATTGATAGAGAATATTCCAAACATTCTTGTTAATCCTTTTAAAAAACAAAAAAAGAGGATACAAGAATGATTTGGATTATATCCTGAATCTTCTATTAATTCTTTCAAAAAATTTAGAACGGTAAATCGTCATTATCAGCAACACTGCTGTTAAATACTGGAGCAGATGTATTTTGTTGTTGTATTTGGCTATTTTGAACTGATGGATTTGAAGAACCTGAGCCCACTTTTTCAATTCTCCAGGCTTCGAGTGTGTTAAAAAACTTAATTCCTTGTGGGCCATTCCATTCTCTACCTCTTAAATTAAATTGCACTTTAATTTCATCTCCTTCATTAAATGAATCTAAAATGCTGCATTTATCTTGAGTAATTTGAAAACTAACATGCTGAGGATATGGCGTACTTAAATCTGTTGATACGACAAAATCCCTTTTTTGAAATTTTTCACTCACTTTTTGAGTGTCATATTTTAATTTTAATTGACCTGTAACTTCCATTTTTATATTTATTTATTAATAATTCAAATACTTTAGATGCAAATTTACAACTGATATTGTTAAAATTAACAAAAACTTAATCACAAAAAACACATTATTTTAACAATTTGATTCTCATCATTGATAGAAATAAAAAAAGCAGTTTAATAATTATTAGCAAATCCTTTTGATTATAATTTTATCTCGGACGCAAATGGTTTGGATTTAAAAAGGTTTTCCGTGAGTTAATGAGATTAATTTACGGAAAAGAAAAGGGAAATTATTTAAAATTTTCAAACTCAATAATGTTGTGATGCGCTTGCCAAATAGCAATTGCAAATAGTACCCAGCCTTTATTCTAAAAGAAAAATTTTTATTCCACTCAGATGCATAATCTTTAATGAGTTCTTTTTTCGTTAATTTATTTTGTAAATACATTGTAACGTATCCTGAAATGATTTTGGACGATCTCATTGCTATGCTCATTCCGTTGCCACATAAAGGAGCAATTGCGCCGGCAGCATCACCAAGCATTAACAAATCGTTTTTGTAGGTTTGTTTTTTACTAAATCCAATTTGGCTAATGGCCAAAGGCTTATCAAATAAAAAATGCGATTCGGAAAAATATTTCATGAGGTATGGGTTTTTCATTAAAATATTTTTTTCTAACAGTTTAATATCATTTTTATTTTCATTTAAATTTTTTGTTGTGGTTAAGTAGCATAAACAAATCGTTTGATTATTAACTGCTGAAATGCCACAATATCCGTCTTTAAAATTATGTAGTTCAATTAAATTGTCTGGAAACGTTTTTTTTATGTGATATTTAATTGCAATGTAATCGCCTTTTTTTTTGTCATTGGTTTTGTCAATGAAAGATGGTTCAATTTTTCCGTAACTGCCAAATACTAATTTAGCATGGATAATTCCCTTAGAAGTTATCACCGAATAAACTTCTTTTTGAAAATTTACGTTAGTGGCAGTACAACTTTCTAATAACATCACGCCACTATTTTTTGCTATCATCGACAGTTCATAATCTAAATCATACCTACTTATTCCAAATCCGCCCAATGCCAATGGTGATGATATTTTGTATCCATTATGTGCCGTAACACTGAGTTGATTTATTTTTGGTAGATTCATGTTATGAAGGTTCATCCCCAAAGATTGCAAAAAGTCATAACTTTCCATTGAAATATATTCGCCACAAACTTTATGAAAAGGGTAAGTATTCTTTTCAACAAGAACCACTCTGTGGCCGCTTTTAGCCAATTGAATAGAAAGGCATAGCCCCGCTAAACCTCCACCAATGATGATTCCATCATATATTTTATTTTCTTCAACTTGCATAAATAATCACTTCATGTCTAAACGCCCACTTATAATTAATGGTGAAATTTTTCGCTCCAGATTGTTGTAAAATTTTTTTCCACTCCTTTATCTTAAAGCCTCTTAATACGGATAATGGCGCATCATTTTTAACCAAATATGATTTAGAAAAAAAATAAGTTAATAATTTAATGGCATAATGTGCAAAAGCATTTCGCTCTAAATCATTGATGATTAAGATTGATTGATTGATTTGAGAAAATTGAATCAGCTCAATTATTTCTTTGTCAGTTAAATGATGGCAAAATAAGGACGCATGAATGATATCAACTTTAGGCAAATGCTGATAAAGATTTTTATAATCATCACAAATAAATTTTATTGCGGAATTTGGATTAACGCCCATTGAATAATTAATACAGGTTTGCTTTAAATCAATTCCATATAAATTGAGTTTAATTTTTTTAGCCTGACTCCATTTATAAATTCGTTTGAGGGTATCGCCTCCGCCACTTCCAATATCAACTAGGATATGTTCCTTGTCTTTCTTTAAGACTTTTTTCAACGCATTAAATGTTATGCGATAGCCGCCTAGCAAAGCATTTATAACATCTAATTCTTTTAGGTTTTGATATAAATCCTTATCAGGAATATCGTCAGCATCCAACAACTCTTTCTTATCACTTCTTTTTTTTAACATATTGCAGTTGCATGGTCTCAATGCTTAAGCCAGGACCAAAGGCCGCTGAAAAAATAGTTTCATTACTTTTAGCTTTTAAATTAGTAGTGATAAGATGTTTAATCACAAATAAAATAGTTGCCGATGACATATTCCCGTAATTTTTTAATATTTCATATGATGAATTTAATAAGGAATAATCTAATTTTAAAGCGCTAGCAAATTCATCAACAATTTTTTTACCACCAGGATGTATGGCCCAATAATTAATTTCATGTTTATTTATTTCTAATTCTTTCAATAAATTTATAATACTACCATTTATTAGTTCTGATACATAGCTTGTAAGATTCATGATAAATCCAGTTTCGCTGAGTTGCCAAGTCATATCGCTTTTCCCTTTATGAACGATGATAGAGTTAAACGAATTAATTTTTAAAACAGGAGAATGATTTAATGTTAAGGCATCTGAACTTACAATTGCTGCGGAAGCGCCATCAGCAAAAATTGCATTTGACAAAATATTTTCATCTGAGGCATTGTTTTGAAAATGAATGGTACATAATTCCACACAAACCACAAGTACATTTGAGTGAGGGATACTGTTACAAATATTATTTGCTTGATTTAAAGCGATAATTGCTGCATTGCACCCCATAAAATTGATTGAACTTCTTTGCGTTTTTGGCGATATCTTTAATGATTCTATTAAATCAATATCTAAACCTGGTGCAAATAACCCTGTGCATGTCACCGTAATTATATGCGTAATACTTTTTTTTATTGATTCAAAATTTTCAATTTTATTAATTGCAGACAATGCTAAATTTAAAGCATTATTTTTATAAACATTCATACGGCTTGTCAATCCTACAATATGATCGGTTTTGCTTTGAAACAAAACGCCCTCTTGTTCATTAAAATCATTTAAAACTGAATAACGTTTTTGAATACCAGATTTAGAACTTATAAATTTAAGTTTACGCTTCATGTTTTCATCATTACATTTATGTTGAAAAAATGAAGTGATGGCATCTTGAGAATGACAATATGCTGGTACTGCTGTTTCTATTGCAATTATATAACTCAAAACTTAATGATTAAGGATAAACAAAACTGTAAAACAACTATTCATGCAGACTGCAGCAATGGCATTCATCCGCATGGTGTTTTTAAAATTGGCTTCAGAATGGTTTTTAATTACTTTGGAAAACCAATATGAAAAAAATATGAAAATTGGAATAAAAAATATTTGAAGTATATAAAATTGATTTACTCTAAATGATTCTGTAAAGTACAGAAAATAAAATAAATTGCAAAAGCCAAACATGAGAGCCGTAAAAACAAATGTTCCCCTGTAGCCTAATCTGTAACTTAAAGTGATGACGCCATCTTCATAGTCCTCTTTATGTTGATAAATTTGAGTTAATGGATAAGCTCCTGCTATTTGAAACGAGCAAGCAAGTAATATATAAATAGTAGCATTTGAAAATTCCAATGGGGAATTTCCAATACCAATTGAACACATTAAAAACGCAAATGCACCCTGAAAAATAACTACAACTAAAAACCCAACAAATGGAAATTTTTTCAAGCGAATTTGTTTTGAGCTGTAGGCTCTAGAAGCCAATATATATAACAAAATACAAGCAGAAAACAATTTGCTAATCAAGATGAAAGCCAAGCTTATTGCCAATACATCCATTAATATGGTTAAATAAAATAATGCTTTTGTAGGTGCTGGAGGTTTTTCTAGTCCGCCAATAGGTGATTCATCTTTATCTATGTAACTATTGTAACCATTACTTGCAGGGTAAACTAAAAAATGAATAATTAAAAAAGTATAAAGTACATGAATCCATTTAAAAGTAGAAATTTGACTTAAGGCCAAAATAAAAATTGGCATCAAGAAAAACGAAAAAGGAATTCGTAAGAGTTTTATGGTATTTCTATCAGGAAGTAAATACACGTTTTATGAGCATGGTCAATTGTTTTATTTCTAAATAGTTCCGCTAAGATAACTCATTTTTTTTAAAGCAAATATTTCACGATAAAAATGAGTAGCATTGCAAAAGTTAGACATTTATTCTAACTATTTTTTTTGAACTTTAGTATGCGATCAAAAAATATTTCTTTGCTATTTTACCTCATAGGGATATTAAATCCAAGTTATAACTTGGTGAATTTGCCCCCTATTGTAAAACGAGCTTTAGGGGGAAATTTTGAAAATTGAAATTTTGTTACTTTAAATTTGAAGAGATTTGAGAGAATTTATTCCAATTATAATAATTTACGTTGCGTGTAACTTTACCGTCTTCAAAAAAATTCATCGTTGAAAATGATGGTGGGAATTGATGATGATTGCCTTTCCACCAAGAACCACTCACTGCGCCATTGCAATAATAATCTATTCCAAGGTAGTTAACATGATCAACCAAATGAATGTGACCACTTAAACAGGATTTAATATTTGGATATTGATAAAAAAGCGTGGTTAATTCTGCTGCGTCTGCGTGTAAGATATTATTTGGAATATTGCGTTGTTTATCCTTTTTAAAAATGCTATCGAATAAAGTACAAATTGCCAAAATGGGGACGTGGGTAACAATACAAATAAATAAATTTGACGGTGTAGCTTCTAATTCATCTTTGAGCCAAACCATTTGTTGGTCATCGAGTTTTGCGTAATATCCAGGAATCGAATTTTTACACTGAATGCTATCAAGCACAATAAATTTCCATTTGCCTTGTTGAAAAGCGTAATACGGTTTTTGCATTTGATATTCGTTCATCGCTTGTTTTTTACTTTCAGCTTCTGATGTTTTCGCTAAAGGCCAGCCATATAAATCATGATTGCCAATACAATGTTTGACTGGAATAGAATTATCACTTTCTAAGATGTTATGAAAAACGGACCATTGCTTCCTAATCGTTGCTTTGGAAAATGTTAATCAGAATTCATAATGGCATCTCCTCCATTGATAATCAAGTCTGGCTTTTGGTCAAGATCATTTACCGTATGAAGGCAGGAAGCAAAACCTTTCTCAGGCTCTAATCCATTTTCAATGTGAATGTCCGTTAAATGAGCTACCCTTAGTGGAGATGTCATTTTTTTTTCAGCACTACCCGTCAGTTTTACAAGAGTCGAGGCTTTTAAGCCAGATGCTAACAACCCTAGAGAAGATAAGCCAGCCAGCTTCAGAAATTTTTTTCGATTAAGTGTTTCCATAGATTGACTTTAAAAAATACATTCCTATGAATACAAACTTAGTTTCGATATTTTATCAAATCATTATGGCTATGTTACCTTTTTATGTTTTATTTATTCAAGAAAAAAAACGAAAGATGGTACAATCAATCTCAATCAGATTGAATTAAAAAAAAAGATAAAGTATCTGATTACTCAAAAGAATTAAAAAAGAAAAATTACCCGATTGCTTTTTTCCTTATTCTAACCCAATATGAATGAGTGCTTCTCCTTGATTAACAACTGGCTGATTGTTAATGCCAATAATATAACCATCTGCCGTTGAAATGATTTGATGTTCTTCGTGTTCAAATGGGCTGCAAACAACACCCAATAAATCTCCTTTTGTAACATAGGCACCATTAACTACTTTCATGTGAAATAATCCGCTCACATCTGTTCGTATCCAACTGTCTTTAGTAATTTTAACTGATGCGTTATTAGGAACATCAATATCAGTCATTCCAAAACTTTTTAATAATCTATAACATCCGTTTAATCCCTCGTTTATCGCTGTGTAATCAAATCGCATACTTTCTCCTCCTTCATAAACCAAAATGGGTTTACCTTTTTTTGAAGCTTCTTTTCTTAAAGTACCTTCTCGGTATTTGCTATCAATAATAAGAGGGGGTGAAAACTTTTTTGCCAATTGAAGATTATCTGGAAACTCAAACACGCAACGAATTTGTGGTGAATTATTTATTTTTGCTCCGCCTGTATGAAAATCAATTCCAAAATCAATCAATGGAATGATATGCTTCATAATATCAAATGCAATTCTGCTTCCGAAAGATCCATTTTTATTTCCAGGAAAACATCGATTTAAATCTTTTCCATCAGGCAAATCTCTGCTGCCGTATAAAAACGACACGCTATTAATAACTGGAATAGCAATGACGTTTCCACAATTTAAATGTTTCAAATTTTGACGATTGATCAATTTTCTAATGATGTCAATTCCATTTGTTTCTTCTCCATGCATGCCTGCCGAAAATAAAACGGTTGGACCATCTTTCTTACTTCTGAAAACAAACACTGGAATTTCAATTTTTGTTTTTGTGTGTAATTGATAAGAATTTAAAACTATTTGTTTATTCTCTCCTGGTTTGATGATTTGAGCGTTAATGACAAAATCTTTCATACACCAAAGTAACTAAAGTTTTGAGAAATTAAAGACAGGGTTTTAAAAATTAAAATTTGACATAAAAAAAGGTGCATTTATAATACGGAGACAGAATCTCTCTGGATCCACCAACTAAAAAGCCCTTGGTTTACAAGGGCTTTTTGTTTCTATTTTAATTCAACTTGTTTGCTAAAATCATCCTACCTCCCAATCACAAATTTCTTAAGCGCCCGCTCGTTGCTATTAAATATTTTGATGAAATAAACAGCTTCGGCCAGGTTGCTCACATCAATTTTGAAGGCTTCGCCATTCTTTAAGTTCACGTTGTTGAGGGTAATTAAGGTTTGCCCTAAAACCGTATACACGCCAATG
>JBKDJY010000183.1:0-3601 GCA_046345275.1 Bacteroidota bacterium | reverse complement strand
GTTTTGTACCGGTTTAGTTTCATCTTTAATGTATTAATTTACACTACAAATATAATATTAACTATTTGATAATCAAATAGTTAATAAGTTAATTTATTAACAAGTTTATCAACAGTTTGATTTATAGAACTCCCCTTAATACTTTCGAACCTTGTGCTTCTTTTTGAATTTGAAGTCGGATATTATTTGACTTAAATAAATAGCCATTAAATCCAATTGAAAAGTAATTGTCTTTGGGTCTTGCTAATAAAGTATGAAGACCTGAAAGTAATTTTTCATTATGCAAATTTATGATTTCAATGCTTTTGCCAACATCATTCAAATCTTCCGAAGCATCAGCAAAAACAATATCTCCTTCTTTGCAATAAAAATCATCCGCAATTCTTTTTACATTCATTTCTTCATTTACAAATGGAACTTCCTCTTTTGTAATATCAAATAAGGTTTGAAATTTTGTGTGAATATCCCCGTAATGAATATTTTTTACGACCCCATATTCATAATTCAAATTCTCTCTTGAAAATGAATTTGTTACTTTGAAATCAGCCACTTCCCCCAACTTCTTCCTTTCCCATTCGCCTTTAAATTCAGGGAAACGCAAGCGGGGCACATGGTCTGCATTTGGATTTTTAGGATTTGAGGATGAAAGGATTTTATTTTTTGTGTTCGTCATATTTTCAATCTTGTTAATCATTAAATCTAGCAAATCAAGGTTCAGACTATTTCAGGTTCTTAATTTTAGTGTTGCCTGTTAGCGATTTCAATTGGGCAATGGCAATTTGGTTTAGCTTTATCAATCGTTGGCTTTGCGGCAACTCCATTCGTATAAATTCTGCATTCATACTTTCCATATTTGCCAATACCAGCAACTGCTCTATGTTGGCATAATCTCTAATATTTCCTTCCTGTTTAGGATTTGCATCTCTCCATTGTTTAGCGGTTTTTCCAAACAAGGCTACATTCAATACATCGGCTTCGTTGGCATACACAAAAGCGGCTTGTTCCTTCGTAATGTTTTCGGGTATTATGTGTTCTTTAATGGCATCGGTATGTATGCGGTAATTTATTTTTGAAAGCGTTCTGCTTAAATTCCATTCCAACGATAACCTTTTGTTTTCATCGTCTTTAAGGCGTTGAAATTCCTTTATTAAATACAGTTTAAACTCTGGGCTAAGCCAAGAACCAAACTCGAAAGCTAAATCTTTGTGTGCAAATGTGCCTCCTCCATATCTACCCGCTTTAGATTGAATGCCTATTGCCAGTGTGGCTTCTACCCATTTTTTAGGCGTAAGGCGAAAACTGTTTAGTCCTGCTTCTTTTTTAAAGGTGTCGAATTCGCCACCTTTAAAATCAGGGTTGTGAATTTGCTCCCAAATCCCTAAAAACTCAAGGGTATTTCTATTTCTCATCCAGCTATAAATAAGGTCATCGCCACCAAACTTATTAGCCATATCGGTTAATGAAATATAATCACTCTCTTTTTGCGAAATGATTGTAATGGCAGCACCCTGAACATTTATAGTTGATTTTTTGTCCTTCATTTTGTCTAGATATTTTTTATTCTCTCTTCCATTTTACTTTTTTGTTTTTATCATTTTCCTGCCGTCAGGAAAATGATACTTATCTTTTTAAAAGGGTGTTTCAATGCCCAATTCTTTACAAAACTTTGCTATTTCATTATCCGTAGATTTCATTTCTGTTTCCAAAGCTTTTAGTTGGCTGGCAATGGTAGTAATATCTATGCTGTCTTCTGCTTCAAAGGTATCTACATAACGAGGGATATTGAGGTTGTAATCGTTGGTAATGATTTCTTGAAGTGTAGCACGTTTGCTGTATTTTTCGGTTTCTGTTCTGTTGCGGTAGGTACTTACAATTTTTTCAATGTGCTCGTCACGCAATATGTTTTGTGTTTTTACTTTATCAAACTCATTGCTGGCATCTATAAACAAAACGTCATCGGGTTGCTCTCTGCATTTTTTAAAAACCATGATACAAGTTGGAATACTCGTACCGTAAAATATATTGGCAGGCAAACCAATTACGGCATCTAAATAATTTCGGTCTTCAATTAAGTATTTACGAATGTGTTGTTCTGCACCGCTTCTAAACAAAGCACCGTGCGGCAATACAATTGCCATTGTACCATTTTCTGCCAAATGGTGAATCATGTGTTGCACAAAAGCATAATCGGCTTTACTGCTTGGTGCTAATTTTCCGTATTGGCTAAAACGGTCATCACTTGTAAATAATGGGTTGGCACTCCACTCAGCCGAAAATGGCGGATTGGATACAATGGCTTCAAATGTTAAGCCTAAATGCTGTGGATGCTCTAAAGTATCTTCTTGCTTAATGTCAAATTTGCGGTAATGTACCCCGTGCAAAATCATGTTCATCCGGCAAAGGTTGTATGTGGTACGGTTCATTTCTTGTCCGTAAAACATACTTACATCTTTAACCTGTCGGGCAATACGTAGTAAGAGAGAACCTGAACCAGATGTTGGGTCATAAGCAGATTTTAGTTTTGTTTTACCTGTAGTTACAATCATAGCCAAAATTGTACTCACCTGCTGTGGAGTATAAAATTCACCTGCTTTTTTTCCTGCACCGCTGGCAAACTGTCCAATAAGATATTCATAAGCATCGCCCAACACATCTAATTCGGTTTGCTCCAGTTTAAAATCAATTTTGTCAAGGTGAGATAGCACCTTTGCAATAATTTCATTTCTTGCTTCGGGTGTTTTACCAAGTTTAGTACTGTTCAAATCCATGTCCTCAAAGAGATTATCAAAATCCTCTTCGCTCTCAGTACCCATTGTAGAAAGCTGAATGTTTGTAAGAATTTTCTGAAGATCTTCGATAATAAAATTACTATGTTCCTCTGTGGTGTCAGAGCCTGTAGAAGACCCACGTTTAGCCACTTCGCTAAACAGTTCAGAAGGTTTTAAGAAATAGCCCAATTTTTCTAACGATTCTTCTTTGATAGCTTCAATGTATGCTTTGCCTTGTTGGGTGTTTTCCTTTATCTCTTTGTATTTTATCTTGTCGGTTTTTAAAATGGTGTTGGCATAAATCTCCATTTTCTCGGCAAGGTATTTATAGAAGATAAATCCTAAAATATAGTCACGAAACTCGTCCGCATTCATTTTGCCTCTCAGCGTATTGGCAATATTCCAAAGCTGTTGTTCAAGTTGTTTCTTTTGGTCTTCTGACATTTATGATTCTTTTAACAATGTTCAAATATAGAGTCAAATATAAGATTTAATAGGGCGTTTTTTGAAGGTTTTCTTGTCGTTTATATTCAAACATTAAAGGTGTGATCGGAAATACCCACACTCATTGATGCAACGAATAAAACTTTTGAGTATGGAGGCGAAAATTGGTATAGATTCATTTTAAATTTCAATTATTCTTAATGTTTTTCAATTACTAGACAAAACTTCTTAATTGCCAAACAATTATTTTTTTAATTAGAGCTTGCTCAAAAACTCAGAATTTCTTTTTCCCTACTTTTGAGGGCAAAAGTAGGCAAAACCCTTTTAAAATTTTAAGGCGATTTTCGTTGCATCGCTTTTGCCTTCCTTAACGAAACCGCTGATAATTT
>JBKDJY010000182.1:0-9414 GCA_046345275.1 Bacteroidota bacterium | reverse complement strand
TTTCATATTTAAGCTCAAATAAATACGCCAAACATTGCTCATCTGTATTAAAAGAGTTTTCAAATTCCATCTGATTTTTAGGATATAACATCCCTTAAATATAAGGATTTTTTAATGTGTTATAATCGGATAGCCATATTTACTTTTCATGTTTTTGGTTTTTTATTGATTTTTAAATGTATGTTATTTATTGTTGTCCAATGTTTAGTTTGTATTAAAAAATAGTAAACGAGTGATTATTGGAGCGTATTTGATTATAAAGAAGTTTTATTTTTTTTATAAATCTTGCAGTTGAAGAATATTAAAAAGAAAAAACTGTATTTCGTTTAATAAGAATATTTTTTCTCACTTTTTCTTTTTTAACTTGGCTAAATATCTTCTATATAATTCACGGAAGTTTTCAAATTCTTCTCTATAAAAAACACCCACCCCTTGTGTAAATGGTCCACCACTATTTAATACCTGGGTATTATCATTACTTCTGTTAAAGCCTTTAAGCCTATATTTTCCAGATTCAGTTAATTTATATTCTAAAGTCACATCGCCAATTAAATTGCTATTATTAGCAGTTTTATTATTTAGATTGTTGTTTGTAACGCCAATATTTCCATCGATCACCAAACGGTTATTAAATAATTGTTTTGATAAAGCCAAATCTAACTGATCATTACTTAAAGAATTACCTGGACGGTAATTTACACCAACATCAATATTTTTTGTAACGCCATTTAACCAACTGCTCAATTTATTACTAAGCATTTCCGATCCAGTTGCTGCTGCGGCATTACCTGCATTAACGCCAGAACCACCGGCAACAGAAATTGGGGTTACAAAACTTCGTAATAACAATAATGAAAATACTTGCCTATTTAATTCGCTAGGGTCTATTAGTAAATTTTTTATAAGCGATCGGGTGTTTTCATCAATGGTTGGCAAATCAATGCCAAAAGATATATCTGGAGATGTTAATTTGTCTTTCATAAATAATTTACAATAAACAGGAAAACGTTTATTGTAATTGCTTGAAGAATCATTCGGAAATAAAGGTTTTACAGAAGCTCTCTGGCTATAATTAGCAACAATATCAATGTCAGCTTTATAAATATTACCATTCCATTTGATAGAACTTCCTTTTTCAATTTCAAATTTTTTTGTAATGAAATTTTCTAAGGTGAATAAATAATCGCCTGTTGATAAGACATAGTCTCCAAACATATCAAACTTCCCTTTAGAATTAATTGTAAAGTTTAAATACCCATCTCCCTTGGCTTTAATAACATCTCCTGACTTTTCATCAAAAATTAATTGAACTTCAGCATCTGATGTGGCTTGCAAATTGAACGCCAGGGATAAATTTGATTTTGAAACGGGGACAATTTTTTTGACCGTGTCCTTTGTTACAAATTGAATAAATTCATTATTAGCAACTTCTGTAGAAGCGCTTAAGGGAATATAAATACGTGTACCTCCATTGGTTTTCATATTTACTTCTACTTTAACGTCATCCATAAATCCATATATTCCAACATTACCAGATGCATAAGCTGTACCATAATAGCTAGAATTATTTGCTGATGTTGTATTTAGTAACATCATTTTTTTTGTGTTAACATCGAAATCAATTCTCATGTTATTAAAATTATTATGAAAAATATTTCCGTCTACACTGCCCGAATTACCAGTTTTATCTCTTATTTCAAGATTATCAAAATTTAATTGATTGGGCTTTACATTCACATCTCCACTAAGTGTGTATTGTACATTTAAATAATCAACCAATATCACGCACTTCATTATTTTCAATTTTGCGTTAATTAATGGTTTTTGTAGCGTGCCAGTTATTTGCCCTGTCCCATTTAAATATCCAACTTTCACTGTTAAAATATCTTTTAAATAGGGTTGTAAAAAAGCCAAATCAAATGGTTCAGCTTTAAATTTAATATCTAAATTATCTTCTTTCTTTTTGTTGTAGTAAACACCTGTAAAGTCTATATTTTTTAATAAGTTACCATCTAAATCTTTCGCAAAAGATGAATAACCAGAAATGGAAACATATTCCTTTTCGGGATTATATTCGCTCGTTATCTCTCCACTTCCAACAAGTTTTTGATTGAATTTTAAATCAAAAAAATTAATATTACTTGTTAAAATGCTCTTATCAAATGCGCCGTAAATACTTACATTTCCAGTAATAGAGCCATCTAAACTAATCTTTGACTTCGCTAAAATGGGATTAAATTGTGAAGGTTTAAAATTTTCTATAGATAAATAAAATTTGTCAGTGCTTTTTTTAGATAGTTTTCCTTCAATTGTTATCAGTTGATTATTATTATAAATTATAATTGGTCTGATTGAAATTGCAAAAGTAGTATCAATAGAAATTGAACTTTGTTTTGCAATTTGCCAAACGCTGTCGGAAGCTGTTATTTTTATTTTATCAAAAATCACTTCAGCTTTACTATTGTCAAAAAAAATATTTCCATTAAAAATCCCGCTATTAAGGGGTTTTGTAGAATTATTCCAACTTAAATTAAAATTTGATTTTTTATCATTGGCAACTAATTCGATTGATGTATTTTTTATAAATAAACTGTCATTTGCGCTTATTGTCGATGCACTGTAATTGAAGTTTATACCATCAGTCAAAGAATTAATTATAAAATTATTTTTATAAAATTTTACACCTGCATAATTAACCAAATCATTGGTGGTTTTTAAATACAAATAATTAATTCCAGCGTCAAAAGAAACTTCCACCATAGAATTTGGACTAATCATCAAATCTTTTAAAAACAATTCTTTAATAAGGATGAAGTCTTTTATTTTCAATTTTAAATTGACTTTATCATTGTAAACAGATTTGTTGGAAGTTTTAAAAAAGGTAGGAAAATAATTATTCAAGTATTGACTAAACGCGTTAGGTAAAGTGCTTAATTTATATTTTCCATCTAATTGAAAATTAAAAATATTAGAGTTTAATTTAATGTTTTTTAAATCACTAACTTGATCTAAATCCAAATTAAAAGTATTGAGCTTATAATCTTTTGTGGCGTTTGTATAAATGGTATGGTCAAAATTTATTTGTCCAGACAAATTATCGATATTGTCTCCATATAAATTAATAAGTATTTGTGAAGATATCTTTCCATCTAATTTTGAAGAAGAAAAATGAGTTTGTAATAAATCAAAATTATTAATAGTGGAAATAAAATCCATTTTTGGAATACGTTGATTGAAATCTACAGATCCAATAAAATCAAAATCAGCATTTACATCCTTACAAATCAATTTTCCGTTAAATATTTTATTTTTGAATGCGCCATTTACTTTTATTTTTTGGTATTGATAAAGGTTATAAGTTAAGGATTGAACATCTGCATCAAGAAGTACATCAATATCCTTTAATGTCAATCCTTTTCCTTTAATTTTTGAAGTGAAAACAATTGGACCAGAAAAATTAGGCACAGATATTAATTTAAAAAGATTAAAATTACTTGAGCTAAGCGAGCCTGTGTATTCTATCAATTTTGTTTTTGAGTTGTCTCTGAGTTGAATATTTGTTTTCAAATCCCCAACATCTGTTTTAAATGTACCGTAACTAAAAAAATTATTGATAAATCCATCAAACTTACCTTTGTACTTTACAATGCCTAATTTAGCCACTTCCTTTGGTAGCTTTAAAAACGTAGGTTTATCAAATGGTGGAATTGGAAAATGGTCAATATCGTATTTGGAAGTACTTATATTTTCAGCATCAATATGTATGAATGATTGTTTGATGTCTGGCAAACCACGTATGGATATATCTCCCTTAAAATTTGTGTTCTTACCATAATTCAGATCTAAATAGCTTCCATGAAAATCATTGACGAATCCTTCGATTTGCCCTTTCACAAAAAAAAATTCAGTAAACCCTGAAATTTCTTTTGCAAAATAAGTGACGTCTTTCATATTTAAATTAGTACTGTCTTTTAAATTACATTTTATATATACTTTATTTATGAAATTTGAGTAATCGCTCCAATCATCATATTTAAAAGACAAATTACCTTTAACTAAGCTGTTACTTGTTTTTAAATATAATTTATCGCAATGCAAATGATTGGAAGAAATACTTAGTTGAGTGGTTAAATTTTTCAATGATAGGCCGCATTGCTCGTTTGCAGTCAAATTATTTATTTGTGAAAAAATAGTATCATTTTTAAAATCTATATCGCTAAAACTACCATTAACATTGGTAAGGTGGATATTTTTATAGTTTATGGTGTTATAAATTTTTGATGTATCTCCAATTATTTTGTAGGTAAAGTCAATATTTGTAAGCGTTAATGCACCATATTTTATTTTCCAATCAGCAATCGAATCTGATTTTATAGTGTCGGAAGGAGAAAAATAATCAATCAAAAATTGAAAGTTTAAATCTTTTTCTTTTTTATATTGAAGTATTTTAATCTTGATTCCATCTAACTTTAATTCATTGATGCTTAATTTTCTTGACGAATAATCAAAATCACGAATATCCAATTGAATTTTATTTCCATAAAGTAAAGTATCATGATGTTTATCTTCAATATAAACATCTTGTAAAACAATGTTTTTGATAAATGAAACTTTAAGTTTTTGAATGGTAATTTTTGTGCCTAATTTTTTGCTAAAATAAGTCGTTGCTTTTTGAGCTGCCCATGTTTGAAAACTTGGGCTTTGTAACATAAAATAAAAACTTACCAAAAGCACCAGTACAAAAATGGCCGAATACAATAGCGTTTTCAACAATATTCTTGTACTTTTGAGTAGAAATTTCATGCGAATTAAAAATAACAAAATTATCCTACCTCATTCGTTAAAATAATATAAGAAGCCTTTAATTTAGCGTAAACAAAAGTATATCAAATTATCAATAAAACTAAAGACATAATCATTTTAGGTATTGAATCGAGTTGCGATGACACTGGTTGTGCAGTTATAAAAAACGGCCTATTACTTTCTAACATAACGGCAACTCAAAGCATTCACCAACAATATGGAGGCGTAGTGCCTGAATTGGCAAGCCGTGATCATCAAAAAAATATACTACCAGTTATTGATTTAGCATTAAAGAAAGCAGACCTTGAACTAAATCAAGTAAATGCAATTGCTGTAACTTTAGGGCCTGGACTTAGTGGAAGTTTATTAGTTGGTTTATCATTTGCAAAATCATTGGCGTTGGCTTTAAATATTCCTTTGACAGAAGTTAACCATATGCAGGCCCATATATTGGCACACTTTATTAAAGAAAATAATGTTAGTGAAAACATTGACATAAAAAATAAGATCCCTCATTTTCCTTTTTTATGCTTAACGGTGAGTGGTGGTCATACACAAATTGTAAAAATTTCTTCAGTCAATCAGTTTGAATTATTAGCTGAAACAGAAGATGATGCCATTGGCGAAGCTTTTGATAAAGCTGCAAAATTACTTGGCCTGCCTTATCCTGGCGGTCCATTCATTAACAAATTTGCTTTGCTTGGAAATTCAAAAGCATTTAAATTTCCAACACCCCAACTCAAAAACAATAACTATAGTTTCAGTGGTGTTAAAACATCATTTTTGTATTTAATTAAAAATTCGGTTGAAGAAAATCCAAATTTTATTTCGGAAAATTTAAATGACTTATGCGCTTCCTATCAGCATCATTTAATAAATTATTTGTTGAAAAATTTAACCATCGTTAGCAAAGAAACAAACATTAAGCAAATTGCCATAGCAGGTGGTGTATCTGCCAATTCAGAATTAAGAGAGCAATTAGCTAATTTAGGTAAAAAACAAAATTGGGAAACCTTTATTCCTAAAATGGAATATTGTACAGATAATGCTGCAATGATAGCCATGGCAGGCTATTTTAAATTTTTAGAAAATCAATTTTGTGAATTAAATGTCATTCCGTTGCCACGTTATGGCATTTAAGATTTAATTAAAATACACTATAAAGCTTGAGAGAAGCCTTCCCTTATTTCGCTCGCAGCATATTCACCACCATACAATTTATCTTTTATTTTTGAAAAACATTCAATGGTATATTTAACGTCTTCTAGATGATGCATGGCTGTAGGTATTAAGCGTAAAATAATCATTCCCTTTGGAATAACTGGATACACAACCATAGAGCAGAATATCCCGAAATTTTCACGCAAATCAATCACCATATTAGTTGCTTCTGGAATTGAGCCGCGCATGTAAACGGGAGTAACTGGAGTGTTTGTAACTCCTATATCAAAGCCTGCTTCAACTAATCCTTTTTGTAATTCGCTAGCGATGGTCCATAATTTTGTGCGGTATTCAGGGTGTTTATTAATTAATTCTAATCGTTTTAATAAACCATAAACCAAGGGCATTGGCAATGATTTTGCAAATATTTGTGAGCGCATGTTATAACGTAAGTAGGTAACCACTTGCTTGGTGGAACTGATATAACCACCTATTAATGCAAATGACTTAGCAAATGTCCCAAAATAAATATCAATTCCATCCTGACAGCCTTGCTCTTCACCAGTTCCTCCGCCATTTTTACCTAAAGTACCAACACCATGCGCATCATCAACAAATAACCTAAAATCAAATTTTTTCTTTAATGCTACAATTTCCTTAAGTTTTCCTTGATCGCCACGCATTCCAAATACACCTTCTGTAATAACTAAAATACCGCCACCAGTATTTTGAGCCAAACGTTGCGCTCTTACTAATTGTTTTTCAAAATCTTCAATATCATTGTGTTTAAACACGAAGCGTTTACCCATGTGCAATCGAACACCATCTAATATACAGGCGTGACTTTCGGCATCATAAACAATCACATCATGTCTATCAACTAAACAATCAATAGCAGAAACCATTGCTTGATATCCAAAATTGCATAAGATGGTATCTTCTTTTTGAGATAATTTAGATAATCCCCTTTCTAACTCTTCGTGTAAATCAGAATTTCCACTCATCATCCTAGCCCCCATTGGCAATGCCAAACCAAATTTTGAAGCGCCTTCAATATCTGCTTGCCTTACTTCAGGATGATTTGCTAATCCCAAATAATTATTTAAACTCCAATTTAATAGTTTTTTTCCTCTAAAACCCATATGAGGAGAAACATCTCCTTCTAATTTTGGAAATGTAAAATAACCGTGGGAGGCCTTTGAATGTTCGCCAATCGGACCCATATTTTTTTCAATTTTAGAGAAAATGTCTTTCATAAGTAGATTTTATTGTTTTTTATTTGTTATATGGTATACCCAGTTTATTCATTTGTTGGTGCTTGAGTCAAATATGGGTTTTTCATAAGCAGATTAAATTATGTTGAGTTATCATATTTAGTCGGTCAAGTAAACTCAATAGTTGGCTCTAATGTTTATTAAAAATTTTTACTCAATTCCGTTTGTGCTTTTTGAAGCATAACTAATTAATAACAGGTTTTTTTATTTTCACAAATTTAATATTTTTTTAAAAATAAACAATTTACTGATGTTTAAAGAGCTCGCCATGTCTTAAAATCACAATCAATTTAATGTTAATTTGAAATATTTTAAAAGATATATAATAGTATATGCAGTTATAACATATATTTGTTTTCTAAATTTATAATTCATATAAAATGAAAACAATTATTAAGACATTCATAGGAACAATCTTTATTTCTTTAAGTGCGATTGCTCAAACTAATTGGCGTGCCGACGCTTCTCATAGCAAAATAGGATTTTCTATATCTCATTTGATGATTAGCGAAATAGAGGGTAATTTTAAAATTTATGAAGGTCATGTAACCACTAACAAACCTGATATTGATTTTAGTGGTGCTACAATAAATTTTTCTGTGACGGCATCTAGTATTAACACAGATGAGGAAAAAAGAGATGCTCATCTTAAAGGACCTGATTTTTTTGATGTTTCCAAATATCCATCAATTACTTTCAAAAGTACTTCTATTAAACCTACAAAAATTAAGGGGACTTATGTATTAGAAGGAGATTTAACTTTGCACGGTGTTACAAAATCAATCACTTTAACTGCAGTTGGTTCTAAGAAGGTTGTAAAAGATATTTTTTCTTTTCAACGTTATGCTTTTAAAGTAACTGGTTCTATAAACAGATATGATTTTGACTTAAAATGGAACAATCCGCTATTGGATGGTGGCTATATTCTTGATGAAATTGTCAAATTAAACATTAATCTAGAATTAATTAAAGAAAATTAATTTTCTTTAAACGTGGTGATTGGGTTCTTGTTCTATGGGCTCAGAAAACTTGTTATTACCTTGAATTTGTTTCAGGATTTCTTGAGATGTTGAAACAAGTTCATGATGGTTATTTGAATCCAATTACTTTCGTTTGGCGGAAACAAATGTAAATCACGCGCATATTCTCCATAAGCCATTTAGCTTTAACTGAATTAATTCCATCGGCTTTGGTAATCGCCATACCATCATCCATTTTCATAATCTTTAATAAACATTCGATTTGACAATCTATAACTATTTTGATTAATCCATTAATTCTTATCTTCAAAATCTTGTACTAAAAAACTTTAAAATGAAAAAACAATTCCTATTACTTGCTATATCTTTAATTGGACATGTATCGCATTACGCTCAAAACTCAGCTGAGATTATCCAGGGTTTAAAAAAATTAAATACTGTTGGAAGTGTACTTTATTTAGCTGCGCATCCTGATGATGAGAACACGCGTTTATTAGGTTACTTAGCCAACGAAAAAAAACTACGAACCGGCTATTTATCTTTAACTCGTGGCGACGGTGGTCAAAATTTAATTGGTAAAGAACAAGGCGAACCACTAGGATTAATTAGAACACAAGAATTATTAGCAGCCAGAAGAATAGATGGTGCAGAGCAATTTTTTACGAGAGCCAATGATTTTGGGTATTCGAAAACACCTGAAGAAACGTTTACCTTTTGGAACAAAGACAGCATTTTGGCTGACGTGGTTTTAACGATTAGAAGATTTAAACCAGATGTGATTATTTGTCGTTTTCCCACAAATGGCGAAGGTGGACACGGACATCACACAGCCTCTGCCATATTAGCACTTGAAGCATTTGATGCAGCGGCCGACTCTAAACGTTTTCCTGAACAATTAAAACACACAAAAATATGGCAAGCTAAACGCATCTTTTGGAATACCTTTAATTTTGGGGCAACCAACACTACCGCCCCCAATCAATTAAAAATTGATGTCGGTGTATTTAATCCTTTATAGGATTAATCGTTTAAAATGCAAATTCTTTTATATTAATAGGTTCTGTTTTAATCATCCTATCAATTAGTTTGTGGAATGCTGTATTCAGATGGTTTCGCCGATTCGTTCTATAACAAAATTCATTTAGGTATCCTTGTATATGAGCTTCTGAGTAATGATGATGTATGCCTCTTAACCA
>JBKDJY010000181.1:0-14035 GCA_046345275.1 Bacteroidota bacterium | reverse complement strand
ATGTATTAATTTACACTACAAATATAATATTAACTATTTGATAATCAAATAGTTAATAAGTTAATTTATTAACAAGTTTATCAACAGTTTGATTTATAGAACTCCCCTATATTTAATGATGTATAAAGTATTTTTAGTTTTTTCATTTAAAACTTCAAACTCAAATTCACATTTGGCAATATGGGTAATTGATTAACGCGTTTATTTTTTATACGATCATAATAAAAAATATTTTCGCGATTATACGTATTGGTTGCGCCAACATTTAACTCAAATTTCATTCGTTCACTAATGTTATATAACCATTTCAAGCTAATATCTAAGCGGTGGTAATCTGGTAAGCGTTTGGAATTAAAACTACCAGGCACATAACCCAAACTTGCATTGGATGTTGTGTAATCAAACGTAAACTGATTATTGAAATCAACTTGAGGATAAAAGCCTTGAGTTGGCGTAAATGGAAAGCCCGAACCAAAGTTCCAGCGGACGCTTAAATCTAAATGACGTCTTTTGCCAAATGTGTAAGTTGCCACTAAGTTTACATTATGCCTTCTATCAAAAATCGGCGCATACGTTTCAACGTTGCCACTCGCTGTATTTCCATTATAACGGGTATTCTTTGTTAAACTATAAACTCCCCAAAAGTAAAAACGATTTTTTTCGTATTTAGCAGTAAAATCTAAACCAATGGCCTGGCCTTGTTCCATAATAAAATCTTTTTTAAGAGCATCTGATTTAGAAGCATTTTCAGGCACATCATCATAAATTTTATTACGGTTAACTGCTGCTAATTGCGTGAAATATTTTTGATATCCTTCAACTTGAATTTCTAATTCTTTTGCTACATCCAATTCAAAACCAGCAACGAGGTGCCGCGCTTTTTGTATAACACCATTGGTATTTATGGTATTATTGTTTTTGTCTTGATAGGTTTTTGGTAAATTCTCTGGGCCATTAATGAACCCATAAAATAAATTTACGACATCTCTATCAGAAGATGCGCTCATTAAACTTTGACTATAAAAGCCGCCAGCAAATTTCATTCTTATTTTTTTTGTAAAATTTAATTTACCTTGTAAACGAGGTTCAGGTGAAAAATTATTAAAACTAGCGTAATATTGAAGACGTAGGCTTGGTTCTAAAACAATAAATTTCTTTTTATCTAACCATCTAAATTTCAGGTGACCAGCAATTTCAGTTGAAGTTTTGGTGTAGTTAATTATATTTAATAACGGCGTTTGAATTTCATAAACAGTATTCGTACCAACTAATTCAAACCCATATTTTAATTCGTTGCTACCCAAATATTTTAAAAAATTAAATCCTCCGTTAAATCCTCCCATTGAACTATTTTTTTTATCAGTTTCTTGAGAGCCTTTGTAATTAATTTTATATTGGGAATAAGCAAAATTACCTTCAACTAACAAAGATGAAGATGCCGGAATTAACACAAAATTACTTCCAATGCCATATGATGTCCAATCAAACGAAGCCAATTCTTTATAAACTACTTTGTCATTGAAATTATATCCAAATACATTTACCTTACTTCCATTTGCGCCATTTACCGAAACCTTGCCATATAAATCTGTATAATAAAAAGGTAATCCATCCTTATTCGCATATGGATAAAGAATTTTAGACGTTTGTGGTAAATAAGAAGTTTTTCCAGAAAATAAAAAAGATGAACTTGATTTTCCATCTTCTTTTAATTTTTTCAATGGACCTTCCAAGGTTAATTTTGCACCAAATGTAGAAGCAGAAACCTTACCTGATAAAAGTTTTTTATTTCCATCTCGTGTTGTTATGTCCATGATTGAAGAAGTCCTTCCTCCATATTCTGCGCCAAAACCCGCACTATAAACATCTGCGCTTCTCATGATATCGTTATCAAAAACAGAAAATAAACCAATGGAATGAAAAGGATTATAAATAACCATTCCATCTAATAATACTTTGTTTTGAATTGGCAAACCGCCACGAATGTATAATTGCCCTCCTTGATCTCCAGTAAATACGACACCTGGTAAAACTTGCAAATATTGCGCCAAATCTGGCTCACCCACGCTTGGCAATTTGCTGATAATGATGGGATCTATTTTTTGAACACCTACATTTGGATTTTCAATCTTTTCTGATGATTCTGCAGTGATATCAATCTGCGCAGTGGTAATGCCGCCAGGTTTAGCATAAAACTTTTTAGTTACAATTTCATTTGCCTTAATGGTAATGGACTCCTTAATGGTATCAAATTCAAGATTTGTAACTTGTAGCAAATAATTTCCTGGCTTTACTTTGGTAATGGTAAAAAATCCATTCATATCAGTTGATGCGCCGTTGGTTGTTCCTTTTAAAAAAACGTTGGAAAAAGCAACTGGCTCTCCATTTGACTTGTTATAAACAAATCCCCTCACAATGCCGGTTTGTGAAAAATTTTTAAAAAAAAATGTCAAAAAAAACAATCCTAAAAAAATTCTAGACATGGTCGTAATAATAAATTGAAAGGCAAAAATACCATTTTCACTGGGTTAAAAAAGGGTTTATTTTTGTAGAATGAAAAGAATAGATTAATTTTTGAAACACTAACGATCAAAACTAATTCTTTCTCCTTTCATTGATTCATCAAATGTTCCATTATCATAAGCCAAGTGACCATTTACAAATGTTTTTTCGATGGTTGAACCAAATTGATAACCTTCAAATGGGCTCCAACCACATTTATATAAGAGATTTTCTTTAGTGACGCTGTGAGGTTTATGTAAGTTAATCAAAACCAAATCGGCAAAATAACCTTCTCTGATATAGCCTCTTTTTTGGATATTAAAAATGTCTGCAACATTATGACTCATTTTTTGAACAATCATCTCCAAAGAAATTTTATTTTTTTTATAAAATTCGAGCATGGCCAACACCGAATGTTGAATCAATGGACCACCGCTTGGTGCTTTAAGATAGGGTTGATTTTTTTCTTCAATGGTATGTGGGGCATGATCGGTTGCAATAACGTCGATTCTTCCATCTAAAACCGCATTAAAAATTTGAGCCCTATCGTATTCCGTTTTTATAGAAGGATTCCATTTAATGAAATTTCCTTTGGTTTTATAATCTTCATCGTTAAACCATAAATGATGAATGCAAGCTTCGGCCGTAATTCGTTTTTCTTTTAAAGGAATTTTATTAGTAAACAGGCTTAATTCTTTAGCACTTGAAATATGTAAAACATGTAAACGCGTATTATGTTTTTTTGCAAGATCTACAGCAAATGATGATGATTTGTAGCAGGCCTCTTCATTGCGAATGATGGGGTGAAAATAAGCAGGCAAATCTTCGCCGTAAGTGTCAATTATTCTTTTTAAATTATGTTTTATCATTGGATCATCCTCACAATGCGTTGCTATTAATGCATTTACTTTTGAAAAAACTTGCTCCAAGGCATGAGGGTCGTCAACCAACATGTCTCCTGTACTTGAGCCCATAAATATTTTTACACCACAAACATTGGAATAATCTAATTTTAATAACTCCTCTATATTTGTATTTGTTGTACCCATAAAAAAGGAATAGTTGGCAAGGGAACATTGTGAGGCGCGAACGTATTTTTCTTCTAATTTATCTTTAGTAACTGCGCTTGGCAATGTGTTTGGCATTTCCATGTAAGTTGTTACACCTCCAGCTACACCAGCTTTAGCTTCGGTATAAATTTCGCCTTTATGCGTTAAGCCTGGCTCTCTAAAATGAACTTGATCATCAATAGCACCAGGTATTAAAATTAAACCTTCTGCATTAATAATTTTTGAATTTGTATCAGTAATGTTTCGTTCAATTTTAGAAATGACGGATCCTTCAATTAAAACATCAGAAACAAAATTTTCGTTTTCGTTGATGATGGTAGCATTTTTTATTAACATCTTTTTCATTTGTTTTATGTAGTTTTTAATTGTCAGATGAACTAATGTCCAAATAAATCTGCTTCTTTATTATGAAGCTCTTTTAGGGTGTTTTCTTGGTCATCTTCAATATCAGTTCCTCTTCTGTAATCTGTAAATTTTCTATCAAAAATATTACTTGATTTTATAAAAAATGAAGGGTATTTATGACTTAAAATAAACTGATCAAAAGTGATGGGTTCTAATGTTCTCAAATTTAAAGCTTTAAAGGAGCTTAGTAAATCTCTACACTCTTCATAATAAAGATAAAAAAGCGGGTATTCCTTTGATGTTTTATGGTTTTTATAAATGGGGCAAAAATACACAATTCGTTTTTGTAAATTAGAAAAATGGCGATCTACATACCAATCTTCGCAAAATAAATAACCAACTAAATCATCACTGTTTAGCTGCCTTTCAACAAGTGTTTTTGTAACAACTTGATTTCCTTCTGCATTAAAAATAATGTCGGCAACAGTATCTTTAAAAGTAAGCATGGTATTAAGTTTTGCTCTATCAATTTTAAATTTAAAAATATCATCACCAAATTTATCACTGCTAAATGCATTTACTTTTCCCGTTAATACCCCAAATTTTAATATTTCGAATAAATCAATAAACTCGCAAGAAATATTATTTGTAAAGAATTTTTTAGCGCCCTTATCACTCAAATCAATGGCACGCCAAACTCTTTGACCATTAACCGGATGGGGTTTCGTGATGGAATCAAAATTTAATGGTGCTGAATAAAATTTTTTGTATACACTACCGACGTTGCATTTATAGTCGTAAGTATCATAAGTACCCGCAGTATTTTGAGAATAAATTTTGAAAAAACTTATTGCAAATAAAGAAATATAGAGGATTTTTCTCACCCTTAAACTTAATTAATTAAAATGTAAGATGCAAAACAATTCTATCGTTCAAACATATTAAATGACCATCAGCCATCAATAAATTATTTGAATAAAAGTTTTTGTTAATTTGAAAATGCCAGTAAATGTTGAAAAAAAATAGTTATTGAAACCTGAGGTGTTAATTTCTCATTAAAAATTAATGCAATTTTTTAACGTAAATATAACACCTTTGCTAAAGTTTAAAAGCAAAATGAATCCCAAAGAAGTTCAAGATAAAATAAATACGCTTTCTCATCTCATTGAACAACATAATTATCAGTATTATGTTTTAGATCAACCAACGATTAGTGATTTTGAATTCGACAAACTATTGGAAGAACTCATTCAATTAGAAAAAAAATTTCCTGAATTTCTTTCTCCAAATTCTCCAAGTCAAAGAGTTGGCGGACAAATAACTAAATCGTTTTCAAGTATCAAACATCAATACTCTATGTTATCATTGAGTAATAGCTATAATCAGGAAGACTTAATTGATTTTGATAGAAAGGTGAGAGAAGGATTAGGACTAACAGCCAAAGGATTATTTGAAGAACAAATAGAATATGTGTGTGAATTAAAATTTGATGGCTTGTCAATTAGTTTAATTTACGAAAACGGGATTCTACTGCAAGCCATTACACGAGGAGATGGTATCCAAGGAGATGATGTAACAACCAATGCCAAAACAATCAAATCAATTCCTTTAAAACTTCAAGGAACATTTCCAAAAAAATTTGAAATAAGAGGCGAAATATTTATGCCTCGTCCAGTTTTTGATTCTATTAATAAAGAGCGTGAAGAACTTGGCGATCCATTATTAGCAAATCCTCGTAATGCAGCTTCAGGTTCAATGAAAATGCAAGATTCGGCACAAGTGGCAAAACGTAAATTAGATTGTTTTTTATATTATTTATTGGGCGAAAATTTACCACACCAATCTCATTATGAAAATTTGCAAGCAGCAAAAAAATGGGGTTTTAAAATTTCGGGCGATGCTAAAATTTGTCGTGGTGTTGATGAAGTGATTGATTTTATTAACCATTGGAATAAACAGCGCTTTAACTTACCATATGATATTGACGGTATTGTGATTAAAGTAAATAATTACAATCAACAACAAAATCTTGGATTCACTTCCAAATCGCCACGTTGGGCCATTGCGTATAAATTTAAGGCCGAGCAAGTAAGCACCGAATTATTAAGTATCTCTTATCAAGTTGGTCGCACAGGCGCTATTACGCCAGTGGCTAATTTAAAACCAGTGGCTTTAGGAGGTACAATTGTAAAGCGTGCTTCGCTGCACAATGCTGATATTATTGAAAAATTAGATGTTAGAGTGAGCGATGTAGTTTTTGTTGAAAAAGGAGGGGAAATTATTCCTAAAATTATTGGCGTTGATTTTAGCAAAAGAAAATCAAATACCAGTTCAACTGAATACATTACCCATTGCCCGGAATGTAATGCCAAATTAATAAGAGAAGAAGGAGAAGCAAATCATTTTTGCAAAAACGAAAACGAATGCCCACCACAAGTTATAGGTAGGATAGAACATTTTGTGTCTCGTAAAGCAATGAACATAGATAGCTTAGGTGGTGAAACCATTTTGCAATTATATAAAGTGGGGTTAATAAAAACAATTGCCGATTTATATACTCTAACAAAAGAACAATTATTGCCTTTGGAACGAATGGCAGAAAAATCTGCCAATAATTTAATTGAAGGATTAGAAGCCAGTAAAAAAGTTACTTTTGAGCGCGTCCTATATGCCATTGGCATCAGGCATGTTGGCGAAACAACTGCTAAAAAAATAGCTAAAAAAGTAAAATCATTAGATAACTTATTACAGCTTACAAAAGAAGATTTATTAGCAATTGATGAAGTTGGTGAAATTATTGCCATTAGCATTGCTGAATATTTTGGTAATGAAAAAAATAAAATAATTATTGATAAACTAAAAGAAGTTGGCTTACAATTTGAATTAAGCAATGAACAACAGCAAGGAGGAACAGAAAAATTGAAAGATTTAACCTTTGTTATTAGCGGAGTCTTTGAAAAATATAGCCGAGAACAATACAAAGAAATGATTGAATTACATGGTGGAAAAAACTCAGGGTCTATTTCAAAAAAAACAAATTATGTTTTAGCAGGTGAAAATATGGGACCTGAAAAATTAAAAAAAGCACAATCACTCGGTGTGATATTAATTGATGAAAATGAATTTTTAAAAATGATTCAATAAAATTGATTAAATGAAAACTGCTTTAATTGTAGGTGCTACGGGCCTCATTGGAAAAAAAATAACAGAACAATTATTAGATCATCCGAATTATGCGACGGTAATCATTTTAGTTAGAAAAAAATTATCCATTCATCACCCAAAATTAACCCAGCAAATTTTTAATTATGATTTTCCTGATTTTTCCTTAATTAAAGCTGATGATATTTATTGCAGCTTGGGTACAACAATAAAAACAGCGGGCAGCAAAGAAGCATTTCGTAAAGTTGATTATGATTATGTTGTAAAGATTGCTAAGGCAGGTAAAGAAAACGGCGTTAATCAAATTGCTGTTATTTCAGCGATGGGAGCTAATAAAGATTCTAACATATTTTATAATAGAACAAAAGGAGAAATGGAAGAAGCAATTAAAGAAATAGGATTTAATACTGCTTTGATTATAAGACCATCCATGTTGTTAGGAAACAGAAAAGAATTTAGGTTTGGAGAATTGATTGGCAAATTCATCATGACTAGTCTTTCTTTTCTCATTCCAAAAAAATACAAAGCAATTTATGATGTGCAGGTTGCAAAAGCAACCATTTACTTTATGAACTCAAACTTAACAGGTTTTATTGTGAAAGAGAACGAAGAATTAATCGAACATTCAAAATAATTATTTATTTTCTACCTCGGGCCTTGGTTCTGATCAATCTTTTGACAAGTATATTCAATTGATAAATGAATCCGTAGACGGGCCTAACAGCGGTCATTGTAAAACGACACACCCGACAGGAAATTGACAAGCCAATGAAGCCAAAGATTTTTGAACCAAATAGTGAATTGACAGAGTTTGTCAAGTGTTACTGGACACTAGAAAGTAAAAAAGAAAATACGCCTTTGAAAAACACCATTGTTCCAGATGGAACTATGAAATTAATTTTTCATTACGGAGATACATACAGACACCACCCAAACAACGGAAAAAGCATCATTTTACCAAAATGTTTTTTAATTGGACAGTTGACAAAACCTTATGTTGTAGAGCCACTTGGAATTACTGGCTCTTTTGTTGTTCGGTTTCATCCAAACGGTTTTTTGCCCTTCTCTACCATTCCGATAAAAGAAATGGAAAACACTGCTGTTCCATTAGATAAATTATTCGGAAAAGACGGAAAAGAACTCGGAGAAAATATTTTAAACGCAAAAAACACTTCTGAAAGAATAAACTTTATTGAAAACTTTTTATTAACGCGTTTGACGGACAAGCAAACCATTGACAAAGTTGTAAAATCAACCATTGAAACTATTTTAGACGCAAACGGGCAGTTCTCAGTAAATAAACATTCATTAAAAAACAATATCAGTCGCAGACAATTGACGCGAAAGTTTTCAACTACAATTGGTTTAAGTCCTAAACAATTATCCAAAACCATAAGAATACAATCCACTTTAAAAAAACTACTGTTAAAAGAAGTTACAAGCCTTACTGATTTGGCTTATGAAAACGAATATTTTGACCAAGCGCATTTTATTAAAGATTTCAAAGAATTTACTGGATTGACACCAAAAGAATTCTATGGAGATGACTTAAAAATGTCGTTGATTTTTGACCGTAAAGTTTAGCATTGTCCCATTTTTACAATTTTGCCTTTTTAGGTCGTTGTATTTTTGCAATGCAATTTTGCACCAAAACATAATCAGTATAAAATGACAAATGTAAATCCAGTGGGCTGGTTTGATCTTAATGTGGCAAACTTAGACCGAGCAAAAAAATTCTACGAAACAGTTTTCAGTGTAAAACTGACTGACCTTCCTATTGAATGGGGAAAGCAATCCCTTTTTCCTTTTAACCACGAGAGTCCAAACATTTCAGGTGCTTTGGTAGAAAAAGTAGATTTTGCAAAAAGTAGCAACAATACGGTTATATATTTTGAAACCGAAGACTGTATTTCAGAAGAGCAACGAATTGAAAAGGCAGGCGGGAGAGTTGTGCAACCCAAAATGCATATTGGCGAATTCGGCTTTATCACAATTTTTATTGACACAGAAGGCAACACAGTCGGACTTCATTCTCGAACGTAATTTTTAATTATGGCTTACGACATAACTCTTGTCAATAAAGTCAGAGAATTTCTTTTTGAAATTCCTGAAATTGAAATTGAAGAAAAAGAAATGTTTGCTGTATTGAACTTTATGGTAAATGGAAAAACTTGTGTTTGTGTAAGTGGTGAAAACTTAATGTTACGTTTCGACCCAAAACTTCAAGAAGAACTTTCAGAACGAAATGGTTACGAAACAATGTTGATGAAAGGCAAAGAATATAAAGGTTATTGTTACATAAATCCAGAAGGTTTTAGTAATAGAAAAGACTTTGAATATTTCATAAACATTTGCCTCGACTATAACAAAGTTTCAACCAAATCGAAAAGTAAGAAAACAACGAACCGCTAACCAATAAGGCTTAAACGAATTCGAGACTCGAGACTTTGCTTTAAGCTTGTGTTGAATAAAACGAGAGGGAGCCTAAGCGGCTAGCATTTTAACTATGGGGATTTAAAAATTAAAGATTACATCTGTTGCATTTATCAATATGTCCTCCAAGTTTTTGGGTAAAACATATTTCAATCGCATTTAGCAAACGGGTTTGATACTTAAGTGGCTGATGTTTTTTTTGATAAAGAAATCTTTTTAATCTTTTATAATCGTTATTAACTCGTAAGTTGGTTTATTCACTAAGCCTTTATGATACAAAAGGTGTCTAAAGAATTTTGGGCTAAATTTGGTTTGAGTTTGGCTACCAGCATAGGTATTGAGGATTATTTAATACTATTGAGTTTATTGAAAACATGTGAATTTAGAGGAATAAATTTCTTAAAATTCCTTCTATCTAAGGAGCGTAATATAGACGATTATCAGAAAAATTATACTTCTCAAGGGAATAAGAGGAAAATAAAATAAATTGACATTTACGAGAGGAACTTTCCACGATTTGAGTATTTTTGAATTTCAATAAAAAAGCAATTGAGCAACATTAAATTATTTGAAAGTAAACAAATCAGAACGGTTTGGAATGAAACAGACCAAAAATGGTATTTTGTTGTGGAAGATGTTATATTGGTATTAACCGATAGCAAAGACCCAAAGCAATATATCAAACGTATGCGCCAGCGTGATAAAGAACTTGCTAAAGGGTGGGTACAAATTGTACCCACCCTTTGGGTAGAAACCGCTGGCGGTAAACAAAAAATGGGTTGTGCTAATGCAAAAGGGCTTTTACGTATCATACAATCTGTTCCATCGCCAAAAGCGGAGCCTTTCAAACTTTGGTTAGCACAAGTTGGATCAGACAGATTAGATGAAATCGAAAACCCTGAATTGGCAGCACAACGGACAAGAGAACTTTACAAACTTAAAGGCTACCAAGACGACTGGATTGAAAAGCGTATGCGGAGCATTGCAATACGTGAGGAATTAACGGAAGAATGGAAAAACAGAGGTGTAAAGGAGCAAACAGAATATTCAATACTCACTGCCGAAATTTCAAAAGCAACTTTCGGTTTAACGCCTTCTAAATACAAAAAAATTAAAGGACTGAAAAGCCAAAACTTGCGTGATCACATGACTGACCTTGAATTAATTTTTTCAATGCTCGGTGAAGCTTCGACAACTGCAATTGTAAAAACAAAAAATCCGAAAGGATTCATTCAAAATAAAGCTGTAGCTAAACAAGGAGGAACAATTGCGGGTGATGCAAGAAAAGCATTAGAAATAAAGACAGGTGAAAAAGTTGTATCAACCGACAATTATTTGCCAGAAGCAAAGAAAAACAAAGAGCTTAAAAAAGGAAAAAAATAGACCAAGCACAGGTGTAAGCACATTTGCAATTCCCACAATATTTCATAAACATTTGCCTCGACTATAACAAAGTTTCACACAAATCGAAAAGTAAGAAATCAACGAACCGCTAACACGAATTCGAGGTAAGAGACTTTGATTTAAGCCTGTGTTGAATAAAACGAGAGGAAGCCTAAGCGGCTAGCATTTTAACTATGGGTATTTAAAAAGTATAAATTACATCTGTTGTATTTATCAATATGTCCTCCAAGTTTTTTGGTAAAACATATTTCAATCGCATTTAGCACACGGATTTGATACTTAAGTGGCTGATGTTTTTTTGATAAAGAAATCTTTTTAATCTTTTATAATCGTTACTAACTCGTAAGTTGGTTTATTCACTAAGCCATTATGATACAAAAGGTGTCTAAAGAATTATGGGCTAAATTTGGTTTGAGTTTGGCTACCAGCAAAGTTTGAAAAATCTGGGTGCTTTAAATAATAACTGATGGAATAAATCAGTTCATAATAAAATGAGTGAATGAACTCCAGCATTTTATTATCTTTAAGCAATTAAAGGATAAACACCTTTCTGTGATGCAAAAAAAAATTCAATTACAAGTTACGCCACAAGTAGCACAAAATGAGCAACAATTAAAAGAAGAAGTAAGACAGTACTTTCAGCTTTCATCAGACAAAACTTTTTTTATAAAAATATTAAAACGTAGCATCGATGCTCGTTCTAAAAATATAAAAATCAATTTAACCTTAACAATTTATCTGAATGAGCAAATTATATCAGATAAAATAAATTTTGATTACCTCGATGTTTCAAAAACTAATAAAACTTGCCACATCATAGGAGCTGGACCTGCGGGCTTATTTGCAGCTTTGCGTTGTTTAGAATTAGGCATCAAACCAATTATTTTTGAGCGTGGCAAAAATGTTAAAGATAGAAGACGTGATTTAGCTGCTATAAATAAAGAACATATTGTAAATCCCGAAAGCAATTATTGTTTTGGTGAAGGTGGTGCTGGAACTTATAGTGATGGCAAACTTTATACAAGAAGTAGTAAAAGAGGCAGCATCGATAAAATTTTAAAAACATTTGTTTATCATGGTGCCAGTGAAGAAATCTTAGTTGATGCACATCCACATATTGGAACGAATAAATTACCACAGCTGATTGAAGAAATACGTTTAACCATTTTAAAATATGGCGGAGAAATTTATTTTAATTCGAAACTCATTGATTTTAAAATTAAAAATGAATTGATTAACGAAATAGAAATAGAAACACAACAGATGATTTCTAAACATGATATTCAAACAATCATCTTAGCTACAGGACATTCGGCAAGAGATATCTATGAATTGCTACACTCCAAAAATATTTTAATTGAAGCAAAACCATTTGCAATGGGCGTTCGCGTAGAGCATCCACAAGAAATTATTGACGGCATTCAATACCATTGCAACAACTCAACAGAAGTAAATGAAAAAAGAAAATATTTACCTGCCGCGAGTTATAGTTTGGTAAATCAGGTAAATGAACACGGTGTTTATTCTTTTTGTATGTGCCCAGGTGGAATTATTGCTCCTTGTGCAACTGGTCCAGAGCAAGTAGTAACAAATGGTTGGAGTCCAAGTAAGCGGAATAACCCTTATGCAAACAGCGGTATTGTTGTTGGATTAACCATGAATGATTTTAAACCTTTTTCAAAATATGGAGAATTAGCCGGTTTATACTTTCAAAAAGATCTTGAGAAAAACGCTTGGCTAGCTGGCGAGCAAAATCAAACTGCACCTGCACAACGGTTACAAGATTTTGTTAATGGAAAAATAAGTTCATCATTGCCCAATTGTTCTTACCAACCTGGCATCAAATCTGTTGACATGAAAATGGTATTGGGTACATTGATAGGAAAAAGTTTACAACATGGATTTAAAGAATTTGGAAAAAAAATACATGGCTATTTAACAAATGAAGCTGTCATCGTTGGCGTTGAATCTCGCACATCAACGCCTGTAAGAATTCCAAGAGACATTGAAACTTTGCATCACTTACAATTAAAAAATCTTTTTCCATGTGGTGAAGGTGCTGGTTACGCTGGAGGAATTATGAGTGCCGCAATGGATGGAGAAAGATGTGCAGAAAAAGTTTTTGACTATCAATAGTAAAAGTTTCGTTGTGGAAAATAGAGTTTTCTCTTCAATGTATTATAGAGTGAATACAAATTCAATGAGGTCGAGAAATTTTCGAGATTATTTTTTTTCATTTTTTAATTCTTGTAATAGAGTAATTATCTTATCTAATTTATCCACTTCAATCTGATTGAGTTTAATCGTTAAAGCTTCAATTTCTTTTTTTGCTTCTAAATTCGTTTGATAATCTGCTTGGGCTTGCATCCTGTCTCTTTCACTTTGCCGATTTTGAGACATCATAATGATGGGTGCTGCGTAAGCTGCTTGGGTTGAGAAAAGTAGATTTAATAATATAAATGGATAGGCATCCCAATGGTAAAAAAATCCAACCAAATTGAGGGCCATCCATAAAACGACAAAAAAACTTTGAATCATTATAAAACGCCATGACCCCATGCCTTTAGCAACTGCATCGGCTAATTTGTGTCCGAAGGAACTTTCTTCAATGTGTTTTTGATGCCAATTTTTTTGATTTTGCATGTTTAGGATTTTTAAATAAAATGATAGATAAAAAAATCAAATATAAAATATAATATTTAAAAATAAATGGCGGTTAAATGACTTGAAAATATCAAGATATGTATCATATGAATCAGGTTTATAACTGAGGGAAAGCAGCATTTTCTTAAAGTCATTTTTATTCTTTATTGGCTACTCCTGAAAAATTTTCAAATCTTACTTCAATTGTTTTTTTGTTTATTTTAAAATCCATTGTACAATAAATATAAGTTGCGCCTGGTAAATCTGCAATAAAACGATCTGTTCCAACTGGAACTAAGTATTTGTGTAAAGTTATTTCATGATCATAAAAAAACATATATGGCTATCCGATTATCACACATTGATTTGATTAATAAAAACAGTATTATACAATTTCATTTTCTTTCGTAATTTAAGTGAAAATAAATACGCTATACATTGCTCATCTATTGAGAAAGAACGCTCAAAGTCCATCT
>JBKDJY010000180.1:0-4372 GCA_046345275.1 Bacteroidota bacterium | reverse complement strand
TAAAGGCAAAAAAACAAACGCACTCTTTTTAAACTATTTTATTGAGATTATATCATTTTATACTTGCAGATAAAATGTGAAAAATGTCTCAAAAGTGTTGATTTTACATGCATTTTTAGTTTTTGAGCAGACTCTAAATAAATTTTTGTACGACAATAAACGTTGATAAAATCGTTCTTTTTCCGCTCATATAAAATTAATTGTAGAATCTGATTTTTGACTAATTTTGCTTAAAAATAATTTTTCATGCTAAAACGGTTTTGTACATTTCTATTTATCATTCATTCATTTATTTATTATGGACAATCGAATCAATGGAATTTACAGCAATGTATCGACTTTGGACAAAAAAATAACATAAGTTTAAAGCAAGCTGAATTAATAACGCAGATTAGTAAAAATAATTTAACACAAAGCAATGCGTCTGTTTTGCCAACCATAAATGGTGGCGCTCAGCACACTTATAATTTCGGAAGAACGATTGATAGGTATACCAACACATTTGCAAATTCACAAGTTTTATCACAAAATTTTTTCATATCAAGTAACGTTGTTATTTGGTCTGGATTAGCTCAATACAACAATATCAAAGCAAATCAATTTCAATATTTATCGAGTAACGAAAACTTTTTGCAACAAAAAAATGATTTGGCTTTAAACATTGCAACCGTATATATCAATGTTATTTTTAGTGATGAGATATTACAAGTATCAAAAAATCAATTTAAAATTACTCAGGAACAGCTTGAACGCAGTCAAAAATTAGCGGACGCTGGAAGTATTTCTAAAAATACGATTTATGATCTAAAAGCCCAGTTAGCTAATGATGATGTAAATGTAATTACTTCTGATAATAATTATCAATTGGCTTTGCTAAGCCTCAAGCAATTATTAAATTTAGATACATTGTCTAATTTTAGTATTGAAAAGCCCCCGATTAGCATTTCTGAAAATGATTTAACTTCATTGTCGATTCAAAATATTTTTGAAACCGCCTTAAAAAATCAACACTCAATTAAAGCAGCGAATTACAATATGTTTGCTGCAAAAAAAAGTTTAGAAGTAGCTAAAGGAAAATTTAGTCCTACGTTAAGCGCAACAGGAAGTTTAGGAACAGGAACTTCTGAATTAAACAAAAGAGTGGATGCCGTTAATTTTATTGGGATTGAAAAAACACCTTATATAACTTCTTCTAATGAAGTTGTATTTCAGCCAAAGACAGAGGTTATTACTTCTAAAACTCCATTTGCAAATCAATTCAATGATAATGTCAATAAGAGTATTGGGTTTACCCTTTCTATTCCTATTTTTAATGGATTGCAAACATACACAAGTTATAAAAATGCTCAGTTAAACGCCCTTTCAGTTTCATATGATAAAGATTTAGCGGAACAAAATTTATATAAAGCCATTGCGCAAGCTTATGCAAATTCAAGGGCAGCTTTAAATAAATATAAAGCTAATAGTCTACTGGTCGAATCGAGTCAATTATCTTTTAACTTCGCAGAGCAAAAATATAATCTTGGCGCAATAAGTATTTTTGATTACAATAGTGCTAAAACCATGCTTCAATCAGCTCAAAGCAATCTTATTCAAGCCAAATATGATTATGTATTTAAACTAAAAGTTTTAGATTATTATCAAGGCAAACCAATTTCTTTCTAAATCAATAATTTTTACCACATGAAAAAACTATACTGGATTATCTCAATATGCATAGCACTTATTGCAGTTACCATCATTTTTAAATTTTTTAAAGGAAATAAGCCAACGATGGTGATTACCGAAAAAGCCGTAAAAAGAAATATTATTGAAACAGTTTCTGCAAACGGCAAAATACAACCAGAAGCTGAATTAAAAATAACATCAGATGTTTCGGGCGAAGTGGTAGAAATGTATGTGAAAGAAGGTGAACAAGTAAAAAAAGGAACACTACTTTGTCGAATTAAAGCAGATATTTATGAAAGTGCTTTTGCTAGGGTTGATGCCACAGTTAATAGTAGTAAAGCAAATTTAAAAACAACCATTGCTCAATTGGCCCAAGCCCAAGCTAATTTAACCAATTCTGAATCTTTATTTAATAGGAACAAAAAGTTATTTGAACAATATGCCATTTCTCAACAAGATTTTGAAGCATCTAAAGCAGCTTATGAAGCATCAAAAGCTAATGTAGATGGTTTATTAGAAAGTATAAAAGCCGCTGATTATAATGTTAAAAGTGTTGAGGCAAGTTTAAAAGAGGCCAATTCAAATTTAGATAAAACATTTATTTACGCACCAGTTGATGGAACAGTGTCTAAATTAAATGTAGAGAAAGGTGAGCGGGTAGTTGGTGTTCAAGGCTTACAGGGTACAGAAATATTGCGCTTAGCAAATTTAAATGAAATGGAAGCCAGCGTAGAGGTAAATGAAAATGACATCATTCGCATTCATAAAAATGATACAGCCATTATAGAGGTAGATGCTTATTTGGGTAAAAAATTTAAAGGCATTGTCACTGAGGTTGCTAATTCAGCAAATACGACTGGTATTTCAATTGATCAAGTAACAAATTTTATAGTAAAAATACGAGTCTTACGTGAGTCATATTCGGGTATTGTCACCGAAAATAATCCAGCACCTTTTCGGCCAGGGATGAGTGCAAGCGTTGAAATTCAAACCATGCGAACCAACAACATTATATCTATTCCCATTCAATGTGTTACAACTCGCAATGCCGATACCACAAAAACCAAAGCAAAAAATGCCGAACGTGAGTATGAACTTGTTGTGATAGATGAAAAAGAAAAAAAAGTATCTGAAAAACAAACTGAAATTAAAGAATGTGTTTTTTTAAATGATAACGGGAAAGCCAAAATGGTGTTTGTAAAAACTGGCATTCAGGATAATGATTACATTGAAATTATAAGTGGCATCAGCGTTGGAGATGAAGTTATTTCTGGACCATATGGTGCCGTGTCAAAAACTTTAAAAACGGGAAGTCAATTAAAAATTGTAACAAAAGACAATTTATTTTTGGATAATAATAATTGATGGCATACCTGCTTCACATAGAAAGTACGTCAACGGTTTGCTCAGTTGCAATAAGCGAAAACGAAAAACTATTAGCGCTTAAAGAGATAAATGATGGTTTTACACATGCAGAAAATTTACATTTTTTCATAAAGGCCGCTTTAGTCGAAGCTAGTCTAAAAATTGAACAACTCCAAGGTATTTCCATCAGTTCTGGTCCTGGATCTTATACTGGCTTAAGAATTGGATTTTCATCTGCGAAAGGTTTAGCTTATGCCCTAAAAATTCCTTTGATAAAAGTTGACACATTGCAAGCTTTCAGTAAAAGTGTGATTGATCTTATTCATCTCGACGCATTTTATTGCCCATTAATTGACGCGAGGCGCATGGAAGTATATTTTGCAATTCATACAAAAGAATTATTTGAAAGACAAAAGCCGAGTAATTTGATTTTGAATGATCAAAATGCAGAAGTATTTAAATTAGAAAAAGACATTTATTTTTTTGGTGATGGCTTAGATAAATCGAAGCCAATTTTAAATCAAATAAAAGGTGTTCACTTTATTGAAAATTTTAAACCCAGTGCTAAATATTTGATTTCATTGGCTTACAAAAAATACAGTCTTAAGCATTTTGAAGATTTAGCATATTCTGAACCCCTTTATCTAAAAGAATTTTTTTTCGCCAAATCTTCTGATATTAAGTGATAAAAAAGAAGTAACAGTTTTTTAGATCCTTATTTTTGAATGACAGGGTTTTCGATTAATTCATTTAATATTGTTAGATAAACTTCGCTCCTTTTTTCTGCCAACAAGTCTAAACTGAACATTAAGCTACCTTGAATTAATAAACCTAAACCTATTCCCTTCCAAAAAATTTGATTTCCTGAATGGACATAAAAAAATAAAACCAAGCCTAATAGAATCAATAAAATTTCAATCCATCTGTAAATTTTAAAATTTTTCATAACAATATTTATTCTCTTTATTTCATCGTTTTTCTCTTTATTTTGATGTAAAACAAAATCTTCCGCTCTTTCGATTTTTAAATCAGTTTTCAATAAAACATTAAAACCAACCGTTAATTGAATAATACCAACTATCATCAAAGGAATTGCTAATCCTTTGTAAAACGAATATTTAATGATTAATAAAAATAAAAGAGCTAAAATTAAACTAGCTAATCCTATCAAAATAAAAAAAATACTTTCTATTTTTTCTTCTAAAAAATATGTTCTTACAAATTCTACAGCCAATCCCATGTTATAAAGTTAGCAGATATAATTAATTTGAAAAATTTGACTCATGAAATGATTTAGAAAACAGTAAACTCAGCAATATCAATAAAAAATTATTTAATA
>JBKDJY010000179.1:0-10879 GCA_046345275.1 Bacteroidota bacterium | reverse complement strand
CGAATCCCAAAAAAAAAATCCAAGCTAGCTAGTGATCGACATCCAGCACAGACGGCTGACAAGTTTATGACGCCTAACAAAGGCGGGGTACAAAGAGGTTGGTGTGTTGGCGCAGATTTTGGGCCAACCATATTTTATGGAGATGTGACGCTGTATGATAATTTCCCAAAAATCAACGATTTTAGAAAAAGCGCTGCTAGAAGTTTCAATGTATTTGGAGGTAAGAAATTTAATTTTGGCTTAGGTGCAGAAATTAATTTATTTAAAGGTGATTTAAAAGGAGAAAAACAAGCTGATAAATTATACCGTAGGCGTTTTAAGGCGGATTTTATAGGTTATTCGGTAAGTTTAAAATACAATTTTTCTCAGTTATTACTTAGAAGAAATAACGATAGAAAATTTTTTAATCGCTTAAGCCTTTATTTAAATATTGGAGTTGGTCAAACTTTTTTTAGAAGTAGGTTATACAAATTAGCCGTAAATAATCAATGGTACCTCGAAAATGCAAGTGGTTTTATTTCTTCTGGCATCGATTCTGTTGGAACAAGTCAATCCCAAGGCGGAGGCTTAGTTCAAGATAAAGTAAAAACAATTTCTTCAATCATCTTACCCATAGGTGGAAAAATTAATTTTAAATTAAATCGCCAAACTAATTTGGTTTTAGATATTAATTATGTAACATGCTTTAATGATCAATTAGATTCTTGGAAAAGAAGTTGGTCTCACAAAGACAGATATTTAACTACAGGAATAGGTTTGATTTATAATTTTGGAATGAAGGATGCTGAAGAAATTCCAGATGGAGATCGGTTCTTTAGAAAAAAAGAAGATGATCAAAGTTCTGCAAATGAAAATGGAATTGAAAAAATAAGCCCTGCAAACTATACGCCCCCTAAACCTGGGTTATTTAGAAAAAAAGATAAAAAAGAAGATAAAGATTTGGAAATAAAAATGAAGCTCTATGAACTTCAACTAAAATTATTTGAGATGCAATATCTTGTTAAATAAAAATTAGTTGAAGAGAGATATTTATTTTTCATTAACTAAAACCCAATATTCATTCCTAAAGTGATTGTTTTAGTTTTTCCTTTATAAAAATTAGGCGAATAGTAGTCAGATAATAAACCTGAAATATTTGAATAACTTCCTTCCGCAAAAAGAAACACATCATTTACAATTTCATAATTTATTTTTAAAGCCGTTAAATGTCTTAGCCAAAGTACACTTTCCATAAACTTTGCTCCTGCAACATTATTGACGCCATTAACTTGAGTAAAATTTGATACAGGTCCTTTTAAAGCCCTGGTATAACTCAAATCAATAACCAAACCACGCATAGGTTTAAATTTAAATCCTGCAAATATTTCCTCTGCATTTTGTCCCAAATAGTGCCCTAAATTATAATTATTTGAAGCAAACGTCGTTGTTGAAATTGGATGAACATAAACCCAAGGATTCGTTCTCGTATACTCTAAAGTAAAAGAGGTATTCTTTAGCAAATTGGTGATGCGGAATCCACCTTTAAAACTTAATAAATTAGTTTGATTCTTTGAATCAAACATCTTCCCAAAATTAATTTCATCTACAAAAATAGATCCGTAAAGGTGAGTTTTTGGAAATACACGGCAGCTAATATCCATAAACATTTGCGAATTTTCTCCCAACGCATTACTGCCAGATCCGTTCATCGTTCTATCACCTGATTTAAAAAACATAAAAGGAATTAAATAAATGGGTTGTATGTATTTATCGCTGTAAACAATTGAATTTCCAATTGAAATATGCAATCTCTTTATGGGTTTAAAAGTGAATAAATTTGCAGCTAAATATTTTGGAAAAAAACTTTTTCTTAAACCGCTTCCAATACCATATATTTTTGTAGAATCTAATATTTGGGATATGAGAGAACCATGTATGTAATTAAATTCAAACCATTTGCTTGGGTTCATTTTAAAACTTAAATAAGCAAAAGATGGTTGACGGCCAGAAAAAATATTTGCCCCATTGTAATTGTTTCCCCATGTAAAATTATCTTTTAATAAGCTAATCGAGCCCCATTTCCATGCATAACTTATTCCCGTTCTTACTTCATCAAAATCAGTTCTGGCATTGCTGGAACCTTGATAGGGTTTATAATTAGCACCAGGTAATTGAGTCAAATAGTTTGTAGTAGACAATACGTTATAAAATCCATTATCTCTTAAACTAAAATAAAATCCAAAATTTTTTCCAATACTAGCGTTCATTTCACCGCCATTCCATCTCTGCGTCGCATGCCCATTTTCATTATGAGAATAATTAAATCCCAATATTGGATTTAAAGTAAATTGAAACAATGAATCTCTATAATAAAATAAATCGTAGCGACGTTTGAATTTTTTGTTTGGAATAACCTCCTTATTATAATCTTTCAAAAAAAAGGCTAAATCTTTTTGTTGGCGTTTGGTTAGTAACTCTATTTTTGTTTCTGCTTCGTGCAATTTTTCATAAATTACTTTGCGAGAATAAGGTTTTACAACTGAACATAAATCAATCACTTGGATGTTTGATAGTTCGTCTAAATAATCATAAATACTTATAAACGAAATGTGTTTGTTCACTTCTTGAGAAAATGATATTTGAATGCAAGAAAAATAGATGACAATTAAGATGAATGTGTGTTTCATAAATTGAATTTAAACAGATAAGTACTTTTTAAAAATACAATTTTATTTTTTAATTAAGTCTTTAATATGTGGTTGGTCAATTGAACTTTGTATCATCAAAGATTTTATGAGGACACAATATGAAGTTAATGCTAAGTTTAGGAATAATTTAAAATAGTTTAATAAATCGAGTAATGTGCATTCAATTATAATTCAAAAAGCGATATCATAAACCAATAATCAATTTAAATATTGACAAATATCATGTCGTTTAATTTTGTAGCTTTATAACTTTAAACCATCATACAAGATGCAAGATTTGAATTTTAACATCGCTGAATTATTTGTTCGTTGTTTTTTAGGAATACTTTTTGGTTTTCAAGGGTATGATAAATTATTTGTTGTGAAAGTGAAAAATGTTGTGATGGCATTTCATGCTGAAGCCGATCGAAAAAAAATTCCAAATTTTTTGGTAGTGATTACTTCTTATTTCACTTCAACCACAGAGTTTTTCGGAGGAATTTTTCTTATCCTAGGAATTTTTCATCATATTGTATACGTGGTACTCGCGATAAATTTATTAATAGTAGCTTTTGCTTTTTCCTCATTAAAACCAATTTGGGATTTAAAACACGTTTTTCCGAGAGTAATTTTACTGCTATTAATTATGCTACTTTCAAACTATTTTTACTTTGGGCTTGATAATTTTATTCACAATTAAAAACTAAAATATGATTAATTTAAAAACTAAAAAAATATTAGTGCCATTTGATTTCACTGAAACATCTGAAAACGCTATTAAAAATGCAGCTTTTATTGCTGCCATCACTAAAGGAGAATTAATTATTCTAAATGTACAAAAGAAAAATGAGCTCCTTGACTTGTTGTTGCCGAAGCTCAATATTAATAAGCCAAACGCATTATCTGAATTAATTTCAGAAAAACTTTCAGCAGAAGCGACACAAATTCAAAAAACATATGGTGTAAAAACAACTTCTATTTTTTCATCTGGAAAAAATATTGCAAATGAAATTGTTAACATTTCTATGGAAAATGATATTGATTTGATTGTAATGGGTACACAAGGTGGGAGCTCTAGTAGTGATTTATTTACTGGTTCTAACACCTATCGAACTTTAACGAAAAGCGAATTGCCAATCTTGACCATCAGAAATGCACCACCCAAAAAAGGTTATGCCAATATTGTTTTGCCAATAGATTTATCTGCTCATACCAGACAAAAAGTAAATGTTGCATTACAATTTGCAAAATTATTTGGTGCAAAAATTTATGTGATTGGAATATATAACGATTCAGAAAAAACAGATAAGTTTAAAATAGAAGTATATGTTCGTCAAATAGAAAAAGAAGCTAAAAAACAAAATGTTTCAATCAATAGCGACATTGTAAAAACAGGCAATAAGGTAAAAAAAACATTATTTTTTGCTAAAAAAGTAAGTGGTGATGTAATTATAGCAATGACCGATCAAGATTCTGAATTTAAATCAGTATTATTAGGTAACTACATACACCAGTTGATTAATAATTCAAAAATTCCTGTTTTATGTTTAAAACCAGAGCTTGGCGAAATCACAGAAGGTGGAACTCCTGGTGTGCCGTTTTGATTAAGAATGAAATGAGATATAAATTTAATAAAAAAGGAATCTATTGATTTAGATTCCTTTTTTTATTGAAAATTAAATTTTACTGAGATCGACTCCTTCTTGGTTTTGTTTTTTTAAACTCCAACTATCCGTATATGTTGTTTCAAGCCAAGATTTCCCTGATTTTCTGAAAACTTGAATGTAAAGTTTTAATTTTTCAGCAAACTGATTTTCCAAGTCGGAAACCAACATTTCTTCTTCAAATTCAATGATAGGATTATTGGAATCAATGATGAAATCATCTACTATTAAATCTTTTTTCAAAGATCCTTCTAATGTTTTATGTTTACTTTTAAAAAACTCGATTTTTAAAAATGGATACTTACTGTTAAATTTTCTTTTTAAATCAGACGCTTTTATTTGTTTACTTTTTATAACTTTCATTCTTATTTTAATATCAATATAAGCAAAGATCATAAAATTACAAAGAAGCGTTAATGATTTAAGTCATTACTGAAACTGATTTTTGTTAATAATCAGTTCAATCTCATTTGGTGAATTGTAAAGATGCACACATGAACTTTTGAAAAGCTATGGTTTTGAAAAGTCCTCGCAATAGTAAAGTAGAATGAACTTAATTATTTTTTTTTGTTATAAACATTTATTAAAGATTTCACTCACCAATTTCTAAATAAAATTATATTTGTATGTAAACCTTAAGTAAATTGAATAATGACCAGAGAAGAATTAATTAAAGAAATCAAAATAAAAAAATCTTTCTTGTGCGTTGGCTTAGATCCCGATATTAATAAATTGCCAAAACATTTATTGCAAGAAGACGATCCAATTTTTGAATTTTGTCGTCAAATTATTGATGCTACTTCTCCTTATTGTGTGTCATTTAAGCCAAATACCGCTTTTTTTGAAGCATATGGTTTAAGTGGAGTTGTAAGTTTGGAAAAAACCATCAAATATATCAAGCAAGAATACCCACATCATTTTTTAATTGCAGATGCCAAGCGAGGAGATATAGGAAATACATCGGGCATGTATGCAAAAGCTTTTTTTAATAGATTGCATGCAGATGCCATTACAGTTGCCCCATACATGGGAAGTGATTCGGTAAAACCATTTCTAGAGTTTGAAGGTAAGTGGACAATTTTATTAGCCTTAACTTCTAATGAAGGTGCAAAAGATTTTCAATTAGATGAAGGTAAGGTCGGTCCTTTATATAAAAATGTTTTAAGAGTATCAAAAGAGTGGGGGACTATTTATAATATGATGTATGTAGTTGGTGCAACACAAGCAAAAACGCTTACTGAAATTCGTTCCATCGTACCAAATCATTTTTTATTAGTACCTGGTGTTGGCGCTCAGGGAGGCAGTTTGGCCGATGTTTGCAAATATGGATTGATTAGAAATGATATAGGGTTATTAATAAATCTTTCCCGCTCTATCATTTATGCAGATAGTGGTTTTGATTTTGCTAAAGCATCTGGAATTGAAGCAAAAAAAGTCTCAGATGAAATGGGTACTTATTTTTAGATTTTTAAAAATCTAATGCAATCCTCTAATTTTTTAGTTTATAAATCTTCTGCAGGAAGTGGCAAAACCTTTACACTAGTTAAGGAATATCTTAAGTTGGCTTTAGGAGATAAAATTAATTTATCACATTCATTCAAGGGGATTTTAGCGATAACCTTCACCAATAAAGCAGCTGCGGAAATGAAGTGGCGAATATTAAAGGCATTACAAGAAATCAGTAACGACAAAAATAATTTCTTAATTTCTCTCATTGCCAGCGAATTAGATATTACCAAAGAAGATTTAAAAGAAAGAGCAAGTAAATTATTAACATTTATTTTACATCATTACTCTGACTTTTCAGTTGGGACCATTGATAGCTTCACGCACCGAATAATTAGAACCTTTGCATTAGACCTTCAACTGCCTTTTAATTTTCAGATAGAAACTGATACTGATACTGTTTTTTCAAAAGTAATTGATAAGCTTATCAGTAACTTAGGCAAAGATGAATTAATTACAAATTATTTGGTTCAATTTTCCCTATCGCAAGTAGAGGAAAATAAAAGTTGGGACCCAGAAAAACTATTATTCGATTTCATTAAAGAAATCAATAAAGAAGCTGATGTTGATGTCACAGAAAAATTCTCAAATTTTAAAATTGCTGATTTCGAAATCATAAAAAAGAAGTTGCTATCCTTCATTCATTCCTATGAAAAAAATTTGAAAGAAAAAGCTAGTAAAGGAATTGCCATCATTGAAAAAAGTAATGTTTCTGAAGATTTATTTTCAGGAGGCGGAACCATTCCTGATTTTTTTAATAAAATAATTGAAGGAGAAAAAATATCTTACAATGATATTTTTATTGCATCAGTATTTAAAACCATTGAAACCAATATATGGCATGCATCTAAAGCAAAGCAAGCCGATAAGGAAATCATATATAGCATTAGTGAGGACTTAAAAAAAATTGTTTATGAAGTTTTGGATGATGTAAAAGAAAATGAACAGAAGTACAACGTTTACAAATTAATATACAGCAATATCCATGCGATGGGTTTGATAAACGAATTAGCGAAACTAACCAACGAATACAAAATCGATGAAAATGTATTATTTATTTCAGAGTTTAATGAACGGATTTCTAACATTGTTTCTGAGGAGCCTACACCCTTTATCTTTGAACGACTTGGTGATAGATACAAACATTTTTTGCTAGATGAGTTTCAAGACACATCATCTCTGCAATGGAAAAATTTACTTCCATTAACAGATAATTCCTTAGCCAATGGTCATTTAAATTTGATTGTTGGTGACGGTAAGCAATCTATTTACCGATGGAGAAATGCTAATGTCGAGCAGTTTGTTAGTTTGCCGAAAATCAGCAATCCTTTTAAAAATAAAATATTAGAAGAAAGAGAAGCTTCACTTGTTCGAAATTTTAAAGAAGAATTCTTAGATACCAATTACAGAAGTGAGCCACAAATTGTTCAATTTAATAATGAATTGTTTGGTTATTTATCCAATACCATATTGCAAGATGATATCAAACGTATTTACTTTAATCAAGAACAAAAACATAAAACTGGCCACGGAGGTTATGTGAGTATTCAATTTCCAGAATTAGGAGATGAAAATTCAGATACGATAAACACATCCTTAGTTTTAAAACACATTCATCAAGCAATCAATGATGGATATTTATACAGCGATATCTGTGTGATTGTAAATAAAAATAACAATGGAAATGTGATTGCAAATTTTTTGATTGAAAATCAAATTCAAGTTGTATCACGCGAATCATTATTGCTAAAAAATGCAAGAGAAGTTAACGTAATAATTAGTTTTTTAAAATGTATACTCAATCCTAAAGATTTAGTTTCAGCATCTTTAATTTTAAATCATTTATTTTTGAATCATCATTTTGAAGACGAAAAATATGTTGAACTCTTAAAGTTTTTAAATTTAAAACAAGGACAATCATTCTTTAAAATTTTAAACAATCATGATATCAAGATTGATGAATTAAAAATAACGAGTTCAAACTTATTTGATTGTTGTGTTGAAATTTCAAAAGCATTTCATTTAAATCAAACAAATGCTCAGTATGTCAGATTCTTTTTAGACGAGGTATTAATATTTTTGCAAACAAATACGTCTAATATTGCTACATTTTTATATTGGTGGGAAAAGCGTTCAACAAAAGCATCCGTTATTATTCCAGAAGGAATTAATGCGGTTAATATCATGACGATTCATGCCTCTAAAGGTTTAGAATTTCCCATTGTGATTTCACCATACATTAACTTTAGTATTGATAAAACAAATCCAATTTGGGTAAATTTAAAAAATGAAGAAGAAGAATTAAACTTACCAATTGCATTATTAAATATTGGTAATAAGATAAATGCTACTCCCTACAAGTATTTAGCAGACAAAGAATTGATGCTTGTAAAATTAGATTGCATCAATATGCTATATGTCAATTTTACGAGGGCTATTGATCGCTTGCATATCATTTCTCCAAAACCAAAAAGAAATCTTACTAACAGTTGTTATACTTGGTTATTTAATTTTGCAAAAAATAAAAGTGAGTTTAGTCAATCATCATCTTCAATTGAATTTGGAAAACTAGAACCTAAAAAAAAATCAAGTCATTTGAATGAAAAATTAAATCAATTAATTTTTCCTGAACTTAACTTTAATCAAACAGATTCGGTTAAAATTAAAAATGCAAGCTCATATAATTATTCTGAACATGTTGTGAAAGTGAGAGAATATGGAATTTTGGTTCATTATATATTATCACAAATAATTTCGAAAGATGATGTTGATTCAGTTGTGGAAAATTCAATATTGAGTGGTGAAATAACTTTAAGAGAAGCGGAATTAATTAAAAGCGATCTTAAAATTATATTACTGAATGAAAAAGTCAGCCAGTATTTTCAGCCCAATTTAATTGTAAAAAATGAATTTGAAATTTTAACTGAACTGGGAGAAATACTAAGACCAGATCGTGTGGTTATTATGAATGACGAGGCCATTGTTATTGATTATAAAACTGGAAAAATAAATACAGCTAAGTACAACAATCAAATGGCTTTGTATAAAAATGCTTTATTTAAAATTGGATATTCATCAGTAAAAAAAATTCTAATTTATATTCACGAAAAGGAAGTGGAGATATTGGAATGAATAACCTTTGAACTCTTTTCAAAATTAATTCATGTAATGAAGCAACCTTTATTTAATCCTATTAAATTAACCAGCCCAACCTTCTCTATCTAAACTACGGTATTGTATAGCTTCAGCAATGTGATTATTTTCGATGGATGGAGAATCTTCTAAGTCTGCAAGGGTTCGCGCCACTTTTAATATTCGGTCGTAGGCACGAGCAGATAAACCTAAACGCTCCATGGCCGTTTTAAGCAGATTGTTACCCGTTTCGCTCAAATTACAATGACTTGTTAAATCTTTGGTTTGCATCTGAGCATTGCAATAAATTCCATTAGAGTTGAGATATCTCTTGGTTTGCAATTTTCGGGCTTTGATAACTCTTTTTCTGATTTCCGAACTCGACTCACTTTTATTTTCTTTGCTCAATTCACTAAAAGGAACTGGCGTCACTTCAACATGTAAATCGATGCGATCTAATAGAGGTCCTGAAATTTTATTTAAATATTTTTGAACAACTCCTGGGGCACAAACACAATCTTTTTCAGGATGATTATAATAACCACAAGGACAAGGATTCATACTAGCCATCAGCATAAAACTAGCTGGATATTCAACACTAAAACGGGCTCTAGAAATTGCCACTATTCTATCTTCCAGAGGTTGACGCATCACTTCCAAAACAGTTCTTTTAAATTCTGGTAATTCGTCTAAAAATAATACACCATTATGCGCTAAAGAAATTTCGCCAGGTTGGGCATTCATTCCTCCTCCCACAAGCGCCACATCGCTTATTGTATGATGAGGGCTGCGAAATGGCCGCTTTGTTATTAAACCACTTTTATTTCCAGTTCTGCCTGCTACGCTATGAATTTTAGTGGTTTCAAGGGCTTCATCTATGGTTAAAGGTGGTAAAATGGATGGCATGCGTTTACTTAACATTGTTTTTCCTGCACCAGGCGGACCAATTAAAATAACGTTATGTCCTCCGGCAGCAGCAATTTCTAATGCCCTCTTAATGTTTTCTTGTCCCTTGACTTCTCTAAAGTCAAATTCATTTTCGTCTACTTTTAAAGAAAATTCATTTTCTAAATTAATGACTGTTTTTTCTAAAGTTGATTTATTGTTAAAAAAATCAATCACCTGTTTGATTGTTGATACACCATAAACGTCAATTCCATCAACTACGGCTGCCTCTTTTGCATTAGCTTCAGGTAAAATAATTCCTTTAAACCCTTCCTTTTTTGCATTTATGGCTATGGGTAAAGTTCCTTTTATTTGACGCAATTCGCCATCTAAACTCAATTCTCCCATCATCACAAAATCGTTTATGTTATGAGATAAAATTTGTTCAGAAGCTGCTAATATTCCCACCGCTATAGTTAAATCATAGGAAGATCCTTCTTTCTTGATATCCGCCGGTGCCATATTTACTGTAATTTGCTTTCCTGGAATTTTATACCCATTGTTTTTTAAGGCTGCATCAATTCTTTGATGACTTTCTTTTACAGCACTGTCGGGCAACCCGACTAAAAAAAAATTGATTCCTTGAGAGATATTTACCTCAACAGTAATTGTTGTTGCTTTGATGCCTTGCACGGCGCTTCCATAAGTTTTTACAAGCATTTTTTCTAAGTTTAGAAGCAAAAGTAGTATGTTTGAAAGTAACTGATTGCTATATTTAATAGCAAAAAAAAAATCACTCATCATACTGGAGTTCGAATTCCTCTGGATCCACCAACTAAAAAGCCCTTGCATTACAAGGGCTTTTTGTTTCTATTTTAATTCAACTTGTTTGCTAAAATCATCCTACCTCCCAATCACAAATTTCTTAAGCGCCCGCTCGCTGCTATTAAATATTTTAATGAAATAAACAGCTTCGGCCAGGTTACTCACATCAATTTTGAAGGCTTCGCCATTCTTTAAGTTCAC
>JBKDJY010000178.1:0-6694 GCA_046345275.1 Bacteroidota bacterium | reverse complement strand
TTGTGAGTTGGCTATTAATTCCAATTTTAATCCATCGTATTTACTCCCATAAACAAAGGTGCATATTTGGCTGTAACCTTGGTTTTTAAATACATCGCGGTTACTTTTATCATGGGCCCTTACGCGCCAAATGTATTGCATGCCTGCAATCAATTGGGTTTCCGTTAAGCCATAATTATAGGTTGTAAAATCAGTGGTATACGTTTGCACGGGTGGCGCACTTAGCACAATATTGTTTGGGTTGGCCTGATTATCGGGGCGCGTTTCCCATAGCTCAAAAATGTATTCCGTTTGGTTGGCACTATTAGGGCTTCCCGTATTCATGGGAGTCCATGCAAATAACACGTTTTGTGGTGTGTTGCTTTGCACAGTGCTTCCGCAAATGGGCATATTTAAAAAAGGCGGGTCACTCAATGTCATCCAAGCTTGGGTGCAGCTTTGGTTGCTTACTTGTGTTGGTAATGGGCTATTGTAATCATAGGCCGTAAAACAAATGCTGTAATAGCCCTCTGGTAAGGCTTGGCCTTGCTCATAACTATTTTTGTTAAGGCCTGCAAAATCTAAATTAGCTGAATTTAAAAACTCGTAAATATCGCTTCCGCTAATTTCTAAAGGTACTCCCGCTTGTAAGCTAATGGGTTGCCCTTTAAAAAAAGGCTTTGTGGCAAGGCTGTAGCCATTTCCTTCCAACCTCATGGCTAAGCGCACATTGTAAGTTGGTTGTGTTAAATCTTTTTGCAGTAAAATTACTTTGAGCTTTTCGTTTCCCACAGTGGCATAGTCGGGCAAATAGCCACTATATGGTGGCGTTAATATGACATTTAACTGAATGGGGTAGTTTTGTTGGGAATAGGCAGCCCCTCCCCAGCCCTCCCCGAAGGGGAGGGAGGTTGTTATCCATAAAAAAAACGATAAAATAAGTATGTGTACTTTTTGTAACCTCATATAAATTAATTACCTATTATAAAAGGTTTGCTTTTGGCATCGTATTCGGCAATCACCTTAAAAATATAAGTTCCTGCTATGGGTTCATTGAGGTTAATGTCGAGGGTACTGCCATCGTTCTTGTAAAATGTTTGCCTATAGAACTCAATGCCGCTGCTATTATAAATAAATACGGCATAATTTTGTTTTTTAAACAATGTTACCTTCGCTTTAAATTGGCCAGTGTTAGGATTAGGATAAATCGTTACACTATCAATGCCATTTTTATTTGTTTTGCTAGCGTATGTATTATCTAATGGTTTTATGCTAATGGTTTTGGTTAGTGCAAGTTCACAAGTTCCAAAAAAAGCCTTCATGTTTACCACAAAAGATCCCACCGAATCACAAACGATATTTGGATTAAAAGCATTGTTTTTAATTAAGATGCAAGGCTTGCTGATTGTCCAACTGACCGAGTCAGGCTTGGGTTGGCTGATGTCAACGGCCACAATGCTATCGCCTTTAAACTGCTGGCTGCTGATTAAAAAATTAACTTCAGGAGCCGAATTATTAACCGTGATGCTTGTGCTAACTGTTTTGGTGCAACCCAAAGCATCTTTGATGATAAATTGATGGGGTCCGTAAGCTAAATTGGGAAATGAAGGATTGTTGGTATAAGTAGCACCGCCATCTTTAGAGTATTGGTAAGGAGCCTTGCTACCAAAAGGATATAAAACCACTGAACCTAAACTTGATGGGTTACAAGGCTTAAAAGCTTTGGCACTGTCTTGCAAAGGAGCAGGCACATTCACGGTCATTGAATCCTTTCCCACACAACCAGCATTATCTGCAATGGTAATGATGTATGCAGTTGTATCATTAGGATTAACGGTTGCAGAACCAGAACTATAGGTAACAACAAACGGCGGGGTGCCACCAACAGGCGTTGCGCCTAACAATGCTGATGAACCATTACAAATTAAGGTATCATTTTTGGCATGAATGATAAGCCCTTTATTTTGCGTAACCTGAATGGTGATTGATTTAACGCAGCCATTGGCGGCATTGTTAGCCGTTAAGGTATAATTGCCAATAACGGTAACCGTTGCTGGATTAGTGCTTGTATAGGATGCAGGCCCTTTCCAATTTAGGGTTGCTCCAAAGGTATTGCTTGTTCCTGTAATTACAGCGAGTGATTGAGAACAGTTGAAATCATAGTTGCCAGGAAGAATGGCCACATGGGGTAAAACTTTATCTTGCGTAATAACAATGAATGGATTTGGCGAAGAGGCACAGCCATTGACGCTGTTAGTGGCAACAGGCACTAAAGAGCCAGGCGCATAAACTTTAACAGAATCTATATTGGAAGGCGTTGTTGTAAAGCTTGGTGTTGTGTAAGTCCAATTAATCAAGGCATTTGCCGTATCGCTTTTTGCTTTGATATACATGGTGTCTTTTAGGCAATTGAGTGTAAATGCTGTTGAAGGGGTTTTGATATTTGGCTTGCTTTTATTTTCGGTAACAGAAAAATTAGCCGTGTAGGTGCAAGCTGGAAACTTTTTTTGATGCGCCTCAAAAATATAATTACCAGCATTTACAATTGCAGTTGGGTTTGTATTTGAAAAAAACACACTTGGAATTTTAAATACCAATGAATCCAGCGGATTTGTAGTTGCGACAGTTAGGTTAATGGAATTTGATAAGCAAGTTATTATGGGAATGGGATTAGGTAATTTTGTGTTTGGGGCCATAGAATTTATTTTAAATGGGCTGACAAACGTACAAGAGGTAATGGGATTAAATGTTGTTAGCGCATAAGTACCAGTATCAGTTACAATAGTTTTGTTTGGAAAGCCCAAAACCGTGCCCCCTTTATTCCAACTATACGTTAAAGCGCTTGGAGATGTAGTTACAATCGTATCGGCATATTTGAAGCAAGCTTTAGGACTTGTGATGGATGAATTCAAAACAGGATTGGGATAAACAAACACGGCATATTTTAAAGGATTCAGATTATAGCCACAACCTGTAACGCCTTGTGCCGTGAGTGTACCAGAGGTAGCGTTGCCTCCAAAATTTAAACTAACAGTTGCCGTTCCATTCCCATTAATGGTAACGCCTGTTCCCGAGTAGGACCAATTATAAGAACTGACTTCATTTATTTTAGTTGTTTTATAAATAACATTGTTTGTTCCAGGACAGATATTGGTATTTGTGGATAAAAATGAAATTTGTTTTCGAGGGTGCAAACAATAGGGGTCTCCAATTTCATAGCTTTTGTTTCCGTTTGAAGCTCTTGGTTTATCAAATTCAAAAGCAAGTAAACGGTCACTATATGAATAAAATTTTAAATAATAAGCAAAGCTTCCATAAAAAGCTGAAGGAACACTGTTAATAAATAGTCCGCTTGTAGCACTAAAAGCATTTATATGATTGATAAGATTTAGGGAACCATTGGCGACGACAAAATCTGTAAAATTTCCAATTAAGACAGTATCCCCGTATGCGGCAATGCAAAGTTGTGGTTCAGAAAAATCAGGATCCCAAGCAGTCAGTGCGCCGCTTGCTAAATCAATACATGCGGCATTTTTTCTAAAAATAGGCGTATTACTTAAATCTAAAAAAACAGTAAAATCACCAATAAGGTATGTTTTTCCTTTTTGAATGGTAAAATCATTTATTTTTTTTGCAATAAAATTATAAAAAACTATTATATTGTTATTTGTTTTGTTGAGTTTATAGATGTCTCCTTCAAATAGCCTGTATAAGTTACTTCCATAAGAAATTAATTTATCTGCATAAGGGGCTGTTCCAGCCACAGTAGGGGAGGCTTCAAAAGTTGGTGGGAGTGTTGTCAAGTTTGGAGACCAAGTTAAATCAGGACTGAGAGTTGCAATATCATAGCGCCTAACGCCTAAGTCATAAGTAAGAACTGCTGAATTAAAAGTAACATATAAATAACCACCATCTACTAATAAGTTGGTAACAGTTCCCCCAGGGTTAGGATTCCAAGCTAATACCGCGCCGGTTGAAATTTGTATGGCTGCCAATCCATTTCGAGCCTGTCCTCCAACTTTATCAAATAATCCAGCAATATACAACACATCGTTTCCATAAGCCATTGCTTCAATCGAAATATTTGCATTCATACCACCCCCTAAAGTTATCGCAGGAAAAGAATAAGGAATGTTTGCATAAGTAATAGGATTAAGCATTTTTAATAAGGGATAGTAAGGAGGAACAGTCACATCGCCTCTACCTGCTTGAAATAATCTGTTACCAATACTATCAAAAGCAAAGCATTTTGTCTTCTTATGAAGACTATTACTAATATTAGCATTGTCAAACAAATCAAAGGGATAAATTGTTTGAGCTTGGGTTTTTAATGCGCATAAATAGGCGATTAAAAAAACAGATGTTTTTAAAAAAGAAGTTTTCAAAGTGCTGCTAAATTAATTAAATAACTGGAAAATAATTTTATTCCAAAGGTTTCTTTTTTTCTATTTTTACCCGCTTGAAACATTTACGCAAATATTTTCTATTTTTATTTTTTGTGTCCATCTCCACGTTGGCTCAGAATTTGGAAAAGATAGGAAAAAAGGATATGATTACCATTGGAGGCGGATTGAATGTAAATTCAATTTATTACCATGCCAATGGATTAAATGCAAAGCGAGACCCATTTACCTATTTTTTGAATGGCAACATCGCTGTAAATGTATTGGGTATCTCTTTTCCATTTACATTTAATTATTCTAATTATAAAGGAACGTATACAAAACCATTTAACATGACAAGCTTTAATCCAACTTACAAATGGATAAAAGGTTATGCGGGTATTACTAGTATGAATTTTTCTCAATACACTTTAGCGGGTCATATTTTTGAAGGTGGCGGTGTAGAAATTACGCCAAAAAACTGGAAAATAGCAGCCATGTATGGCAGATTAAATAAAGCGATAGAATATGATGTCATCAATCAATCTGATGCAAACATGCAATTCAAAAGAATGGGCATGGGATTGAATGTTGGTTATGAGAAAAATGGATACGGTATTGGTTATACAATTTTCAGAGCAAAAGATGAAATAAATTCTTTGCAATACATTCCCAGCAACACCCAGCTTACACCGCAAGAAAATGTTGTGATGGCATTAAACGGTAAAACTAAAGTTATCAAAAATATGAGTTTAACTGCTGAATATGCATTGAGTGGCTTGACAAGGAATTTATTTGCTGAAACAGAAAAGCCAAGCAATAATGCCATCTATCATTCATTCTTAAAAAACCGAACAACAACTAGTTATTTTAGTGCTTATAAAGCCGCATTAGCCTATACAGGAAAGGGTTATGGCATACAATTACAATATGAGCGTGTTGATCCTAACTACAAAACGCTTGGGGGATATTTTTTTAATAATGATTTGGAAAACATAACTATTGCGCCAAATGTAACGCTTTTTAAAAATAAACTCAATATCAGTGCAAATGTTGGTAAACAAAAAAATAATTTAAATAGCGAAAAAATCAGCACCAGTAGTCGTTGGGTAAGTGCCTTAAATCTGTCATTTGCACCATCACAAAAATGGAACTTTAATGTTTCTTATTCAAACTTTAGTACGTTTACAAAAATCCGTCAACAAACTGATCCTTTTTTTAGAGACAATTTAGATTCATTAAATTTTTATCAGATATCACAAAATGCAAACACAACAATTACACATAGTTTTGGCAAACAACTTATTAAACATACCATTACTGCCACAGGAGCTTATCAAATTGCCAACAATAAAACCAATGGCGCATCGGATGGAGCTGACACCAAAGTAATGAACGGAAATTTGATTTACAGTAGCAATTTTACTAAAACCAAAACGAGTCTTTCTTTTGGATTAAATTATAACAGAAGCCATTTACCTAATCTGATGAATGAGTTTTATGGCCCTACATTATCGGTTAGTAAAAGTTTTTTTAAGAATTTGATAAAATCCACATTAGGCACTACGTATAATAAAAGCTTATTAAATGGCAAAGAGAATAGCTCTGTTCTAAATTCAAGATTTGGTTTGACATACAGTCCTAAATTAAAAAATGAAAAAATAGGGAAACCTAACATTGGACTAAATGCAAATTATTTGGCAAGATTTAAAACCAACACAACCTTACCATTTGAGGAATTAACCATCATGCTTAATTTAGGGTATTCATTTTAGAAAATCCACGAGATTGTCAAATGTGATAACCAGTGTAGTCATTTGCATTGGTGGTTGTGGCAAACAAGGGCATGTTATAAAGGTTACTTTGACATTTTGTATCTTCTCTTCATAATTTCAATCTGTATGATTTTGTTTATCATCTAATTTCAATTTGATTCCCGGCTATGCTCAAACTGCCGAAGTCGGAATCGGTTTAAAGTTTTTTAATTGTATTGGTGTAAATTTACTGAATACCCCCAATAAATGAGCGACTTCTTCTAAAAATTCATTTTGGAAAGAAGTTATTTTAAAGTTTTTAATGCTGCCTATAATTACCTTGTTGCCATATTTATCAAAGTTTATAGAGAGGTTCGGCGTGAATTTTATTCGTTCATATAACTTCGAAAACTCAATTTTATTTTTCTTGATTTGTTTCTCAATATATCCTAAGATTTAGTATGGTACAACTACTTCGCTGCTGAGTAAACTCTCTATACCTGATTCTAAAACAACTTTTAGTTGGTAACGATAAATATTATTGATGTTAATTTCTTTATCGAATATTTCAAACTGATT
>JBKDJY010000177.1:0-6347 GCA_046345275.1 Bacteroidota bacterium | reverse complement strand
TTATATATGATTGATGTTGATAGTATTTCAAAACCAAATAATAAACGCAATAAAAGGCTTTTAGACATTGGTATTTCTTTATTAATTATTTCTCTCAGCCCTGTTTTATTTTTTATTCAACATAATAAATCCTATTTTTTTGTAAATTCTTTTAATGTTTTATTTGGATTTTACTCATGGGTTGGCTACGGAAAAACCCTCGACAAAACACTGCCAGAAATAAAGCGTTCCATATTATCCCCTGTGATGCTGAGAAAAAATCAATTAAACAAAACGAAACTTATTCATTTGCAATATGCAAAAGATTATAAAATTGAAAAAGATCTCTTAATTATTTGGAAATGTATCAGGCATTTGGGTAATTAACAACATAAGTAATGTTTTTTACCTTTATAAAAAATATTCATTAATTTTTAAACATCTTTAAAAAGTTTGAGAGCTTATCCTTCAATTCTGTTCGAGGAATAATTTTATCCAAAAAACCGTGTTCTAAGACGAATTCAGCTGTTTGAAATCCTTTGGGTAAATCTTTTCCAATCGTTTCTTTTACAACTCGAGGTCCAGCAAATCCAATTAAAGCCCCAGGTTCTGAAATATTTAAATCTCCTAACATCGCATAACTTGCAGTTACACCACCAGTTGTAGGGTCGGTACATAATGAAATATAAGGTATGCCAGCTTTATCCAATAAAGATAATTTTGCGGAAGTTTTAGCCATTTGCATTAAAGAAAATGCTGCTTCCATCATCCTTGCTCCGCCTGATTTAGAAATAATAAGTAATGGTGTTTTATGTTTTAAAGAAAAATCTATAGCTCTGGAAATTTTTTCACCTACTACGCTTCCCATAGAACCCCCTATGAATGAAAAGTCCATGCAACAAACAATTAAATGATGTCCATTTACTTCACCATAAGCCGTTCTTAATGCATCTTTTAGACCAGATTTTTTAATGGTTTCTGTTAATCTGCTAGTGTATTTTTTAGTGTCAGTGAAATGCAAAGGATCGCCACTTATTAAATTCTCATCAAGTTCAGTGAATAAATTATTATCAAAAATAATTTCAAAATACTCAGCGCTACCAATTCTTTCGTGTTGTCCGCAGTCAATGCAAACATGTTTATTGGCTTTATGTTCTTGACTGGTATGAATTTTTTTACAAGCGGGGCATTTATACCACAACCCTTCAGGGGTTTCTCTCTTTTCGATTGTTGTCGTTGTAATGCCTTCTTTTAATCTTTTAAACCAACTCATTTATTTTAAGTTTTAAATTATAAGTATGAAGTTTATAATACATAATTTCTTACGATTATAAACTAACCACTTTTATCTATGCTATGGTAATTGTTTGATCAAGGTACACGTCTTGAATTACGTTTAATAATTCAACGCCTTGTTTTAAAGGTTTTTGAAATGCTTTTCGCCCCGAAATTAAACCTTGACCTCCGCCTCTTTTATTAATAACTGCGGTGGTAACAGCTTCCGCCAAATCAGAGGCGCCTTTGCTTTCTCCTCCACTATTTATCAATCCTATTTTACCCATGTAACAATTCGCTACTTGGTATCGACATAAATCTATTAGATGATTAGTCGTTAGTTCCGAATAAACTTTTTGATGCGTTTTTCCATGACCAACTGCTAAATAACCCCCGTTTTTATCTGATAATTTTTGTTTAATGATGTCTGCCTGGATTGTAACACCTAAATGATTGGCTTGTGCTGATAAGTCTGCCGCCGTATGATAATCAACGCCATCTTTTTTGAAGGCACTATTTCTTGTGTAGCACCATAAAATAGTTGCCATGCCTAGTTGATGGGCTCTTTCAAAAGCTTTTGCAACCTCAACAATTTGTCTATTTGATTCTGCGGAGCCAAAATAAATGGTTGCTCCAACAGCCACTGCCCCTAAGTTCCAAGCATCTTCAATGGTTCCAAACATGATCTGATCAAATTTATCTGGATATGAAATAAATTCGTTATGATTTATTTTTACTATAAATGGTATTTTATGAGCATATTTTCTAGCAACAGAAGCTAAAACACCATAGGTAGAAGCAACCGCATTACAGCCGCCTTCTATTGCCAATTTTACAATATTTTCACTATCAAAATAAATTGGATTGGGTGCAAAAGATGCTCCCGCACTATGTTCAATACCTTGATCAACTGGTAAAATACTTAAATAACCAGTATTTGCTAACTTACCACTACCGTACAATTGCTGTAGGCTTCTTAAAACCTGAGGACTACGATTGCTGTAAATGAACGTTTGATCTAGAAAATTTGCGCTAGGAATAACGATATGATCTTTAGTGATGGTTTTACAAGTATGGTTTAATAAATCATCAGCACTTGCTCCAAGTAAATCAGTTATTTTGGACATAAGATTTTATTTTAAAAAGAGAGCAAATCTAGTAAAAAAATACAAAAAAAAGCTGGGTTCTAAAAATTCAATTTTAAAAGATTTCAGTAAAAATCTCAAAGCTATGACTCTATCTTTTAAGGTTTTAGTAATTAAAATAGCGTATTTTTTGTAAATCTAGTCCATTTTTCTTGCCCATCTATCTGCGCATTTAATCTTTAATGTTAAGATTTTGATTTTTGATGATGATTACTGCAAAAAATGAAAGAAAATTTTATAGAGTGTCAAATCTATGAAAGATGATTTAAATTCTTAAAAAAAACCTAAATCCTTTGGTTGAAGGACAAAAGAGATTTTTAATCGGGAAGGTATTGAAAAATTTAACTTAGAATTTAGCCCTAATTTTACGCACCTTACCTCTTTTATTAAAGAATTTGTAGCGGCTTTTATAAAAGCTAGATTTGCTTCTTAGCACATAACTATAACTAAAACTCATCGTCATGTAAGCATCTTTGTGTGAACTGTCTCCTCGTTTGTTCTTTGGATTCTCAATTGGATCATAGCCAAAATTTTTTCTGAAAGCAGGATCAATATCCGTTAACTCTACTGTTCTATTTGATAAGGCAAGGCCTTGGGGGGTTAATGTGCTTGGATCTGCCCAACCTGTATTAATATCATCTAAATAATCAGTAAACGTTTTTCTTAAATTAAGTTCAAAGCCTATCCTATGCCTTTTTTCAAATGTAAAATAACAACCAAGACCAAAAGGGATATTTAAAACAACACTTTTATATTTTACTCCTTCTGTTTGCAAAGGGCGTAACTTAACCCATTCTCCATTGTATAGCGCTTTAGGATTTGTGTAAACACCTCCAACGCCACCAAAAAAATATGCTCTAAACCCATTACTGTATCGATAATTGTTTCCTAAATCATTGTCTTCATAAAAGAAAACTTGACCAGTAAGCCCAAGGTCAAATAAATCATTTCTAAAATTTAAATTACGAGCGTTACGAGCCGGGTTCGAAGATAATTTATCATCTCCTTCAATTCGCAAATAATCAAGCGCCAATTTTATTGACACAAAAGAGTGCACCTTATACCTCACAAAACCACCAACATTCCAGCGGGTTTTTGCCATTTTTAAATCCGCTACAAAATCTCTTCTGGTTTTTTCTTTCCCACCAATATCTCCTAAATAATTGGAAACACCTAAAGCAATCCCATAATCCAATCGGCGTTGAGCAGAAGTATTAATTATTGCTATAAAAAATAACAAAACCGTAAAAATTATCCTCATCAAAAAATGCATATGAAACAAAAATAGGTAAAATAATTTTAATTTTATACCAAAAAAATTTCTTCATGCTAATAAATAAATTATTTAACATTCAGTATCCAATTATTCAGGGTGGAATGATTTGGTGTAGTGGTTGGGAATTAGCATCTGCTGTATCAAATGCTGGCGGTTTGGGATTAATAGGGTCAGGGTCGATGTACCCTGAAATTTTAAGAATACACATCAAAAAATGCAAAGAAGCTACACAAAAGCCATTTGGAGTTAATCTGCCATTGCTCTATCCAAATATAGAAGAACATATAAAAGTTATGATTGAAGAAGGGGTCAAAATTGTTTTCACCTCTGCTGGAAATCCTAAAACATGGACTAGCCATCTTAAAAATCATGGAATCCTCGTTGCACATGTCGTTTCAAATGTTAAGTTTGCTTTAAAATGTCAAGAAGTTGGGGTTGATGCCATCGTTGCTGAAGGTTTTGAAGCTGGTGGACACAACGGTAGGGAAGAAACAACGACACTTACTCTTATTCCAGAAATTAAAAAAGCTATTAACATTCCTTTTATTGCAGCTGGCGGAATTGCTTCTGGGCAAGCCATGGCAGCGGTAATTGCTTTAGGGGCAAACGGCGTACAGGTTGGAAGTAGGTTTGTGGCAACAAAAGAATCAAGCGCTCATGCTAACTTTAAAAACGCCATCATCAATTCTAGAGAGGGGGATACCAAACTTTTGTTAAAGCGTTTAACGCCAGTTCGACTGTTAAAAAACAACTTTTTTGATCAAGTTAGTGAATTGGAAGAAAGGGGTGCAACTGTTGATGAACTGTCAATTTTACTTGGAAAAGGTAGAGCAAAAAAAGGCATGTTCGAAGGAGATTTAATTGAAGGGGAGCTTGAGATTGGGCAAGTATCCAGTCAAATTAAAAATATTCTAACGGCAAAGGAAGTCATCGATGAATTGGTATCGGATTATAATAAAACCATTCAATTATTAGGCAATTACATGATTTAAGTTACTTTTTCAATACAGCTCAATAACGCCAAATCATAACTCAATAATCCAAATCCGCTAATACTTCCCTTACAGTATTTGCCTATATAAGAAGTATGTCTGTAATCTTCTCTGCTAAAAATGTTGCTGATATGAACTTCAATTACCGGTGATCTTATAGCCGAAACAGCATCAGCCAATGCAATAGAAGTATGCGTGTATGCTCCTGCATTTAAAATGATAGCGTCAGATGTAAAACCAATTTCTTGAATTTTATTGATTAGCTCACCTTCTATATTACTTTGAAAATAGGATAAGGAAATATGTGGAAATTTTTTAGTTAGAATTGAAAAATAATTCTCGAATGTTTGATTGCCATATATCTCGGGTTCTCTAACTCCCAAAAGATTTAAATTTGGACCATTGATTATCGCTATCTTTAACATCAAATATTTTAATACCACTTAAAAGTAATTAAAATTGTTACTCTGGCAAACAAATATTAATGATTTCAAATATTATTTAAGTGTTGAGAAATCTTTTGCTAAAAACTCAGTTGTTAGCTATGAAAATGATTTATTGAAACTGGCTACATTTATGAAGATGGTCGCTCCAACTAAACAACCAAGTGATGTGACGCTGCAAGATTTGCAGTTTTTTTTAAAATACATTTCCGAATTTCAATTTACAGAGAGTACCCAATCACGAATCATTTCAGGGATAAAGCATTTTTATAAGTTTCTTATTTTAGAAAATTATACCGAACACAATCCTGCTGAATTACTGCAAACACCAAAAATAAAAAGAAAACTTCCTATTTATTTAGAAGTGCAAGAAATTGATTTAATGTTAGCAAACATAGACAGAAGTACTACTGAAGGAGAAAGAAATTTAGCAATGCTTGAAACGATGTATAGCTGCGGATTAAGAGTGAGTGAGTTGATTTCATTAAAAATTAGTGACGTGCATTTTAAAGAAGAATTTATTTCAGTCATTGGTAAAGGAAACAAACAACGTTTGGTGCCCATTGGTGAAAAAGCTTTGTCGCATATTAAAAATTATTTGACGCATCATCGCATTCATATTAACGTTAAAAAAAACCACATAGACTCTTTGTTCTTAAGTAAGCGTGGTACTTCTATATCACGTCAAATGGTTTTTTATATGATTAAAGATTTGGCTGAAAAGGTTGGCATTAAAAAGGAATTAAGCCCTCATACATTTAGACATTCCTTCGCAACGCATCTGATTGAAGGAGGGGCTGATCTGAGGGCTGTGCAAGAAATGTTAGGTCATCAAAGCATCATTACAACAGAAATTTACACGCATCTCGATCACTTTTTTTTAAGAGAAAACATCCAAAGTTTTCATCCAAGAAATAAAAAAAATTAATTTATAGACCACGGTAACTAAAGTTTTGAGAAATTGAGGACTGTATTTAAAAAATAAAATTTAAAGTAAAATAAGTTGGAGTTATTAATTGGAGTTCGAATTCCTCTGGATCCACCAACTAAAAAGCCCTTGCATTACAAGGGCTTTTTGTTTCTATTTTAATTCAAATTGTTTGCTAAAATCATCCTACCTCCCAATCACAAATTTCTTAAGCGCCCGCTCGCTGCTATTAAATATTTTAATGAAATAAACAGCTTCGGCCAGGTTACTCACATCAATTTTGAAGGCTTCGCCATTCTTTAAGTTCAC
>JBKDJY010000176.1:0-20240 GCA_046345275.1 Bacteroidota bacterium | reverse complement strand
AATCAGTTTGAAATATTCGATAAAGAAATTAACATCAATAATATTTATCGTTACCAACTAAAAGTTGTTTTAGAATCAGGTATAGAGAGTTTACTCAGCAGCGAAGTAGTTGTACCATACTAAATCTTAGGATATATTGAGGGACAAAGAAAAATAAAATTGAGTTTTCGAAGTTATATGAACGAATAAAATTTACGCCGAACCTCTCTATAAACCTTCATAAATTTGGTAACAAGGTAATTATAAGCAGCATTAAAAACTTCAAAATAACTTCTTTCCAAAATGAATTTTTAGAAGAAGTCGCTCATTTATCGGGTGCATTCAGTAAATTTACTCCAACATAATTAAAAAACTTTAAACCAAGTCAACCTTTGTCAGTTCGAGCGAAGTCGAGAACCGAAGTGAAAATATAAAACTAAAACCATGAAACCAACCTTTACCAAATCAGCCGATGGATTAATTCCAGTTATTATTCAAGACAACATCACTAACGTCGTCTTAATGCTTGGTTATATGAATCAAGAAGCCTTTGAAAAAACACAACTAGAAAAGCGTGTCACATTTTTTTCTCGTTCAAAAAACAGATTGTGGACCAAAGGAGAAGAGAGTGGAAATTTCTTAAATGTTAATTCACTTTTAATAGATTGCGACAATGACACTATTTTAATTAAAGCCACTCCCGCTGGACCAACTTGCCACACTGGTGCCGACACCTGCTTTAACGAAAAAAATGTGTCGATTAATTTTTTATCTGAATTAGAAACAATTATTAGAAACAGAAAAAATAACCCTACTGATAAATCCTATACCGCTTCTTTATTTGCAAAAGGCATTAATAAAATTGCACAAAAAGTGGGAGAAGAAGCTGTAGAAGTAGTCATAGAAGCAAAAGACAATAACGATGATTTATTTAAAGGTGAGGCGGCTGATTTATTATTTCACTATTTAATTTTATTGCAGGCAAAAAACTTTACACTAAACGATATTATTAGCGTTTTAAAAAGCAGAAATTAAGTTTGATACCCGCCTTTATTGTTTTCAAACAAAGCAATTATGGTTAAATTTGTGGATTGATAATGGATAGCAATATGACCGAAAATTCTTCTGAGCAAATGAGTTTTATGCAACACTTAGAAGCTTTAAGATGGCATTTGGTAAGAAGCGCTATTTGCATAGTTGTGCTAGCAGTAGCATTATTTTGTTACAACAATTTTTTATTTGATACCATTATTTTTGGGCCATTAAAACCAGATTTTATTTCATACAAAACATTATGTGCTTTGGGTCATAAACTTGGCGTTGGTAATTCCATGTGTATGACTATTAAGCCTATGCAGCTGCAAACATTAGCTGCATCAGAACAATTCTTAACGCATATGTGGATTGCTATTTTAGGTGGTCTCATTCTCTCCTTCCCATATATTATTTTCGAGCTTTGGAAATTTATAAAACCAGCTCTAAAAGCGAATGAAGCAAGTCCTGCTAAATTATTTATAACCATTTCTTCATTATTATTTATGATAGGTATTTTGTTTGGTTATTTTATTTTATTTCCCATGTCTTATAACTTTCTAATTAATTATCAATTATCTGACGGCAATTTTGTTCATACACAAAATACTTTAGATGATTACATTTCTTTAATCTCTACGATGACTTTGGTTTCGGGAATTGTATTTGAATTGCCAATCATGGTTTATTTGCTATCAAAAATTGGATTATTAACGCCAACATTTATGCGCAAATATCGCAAATATGCAGTTGTTGTGATTTTAATATTAGCAGCGGTTATCACTCCTTCTCCAGACGTAACTTCTCAACTTGTAGTAGCCATCCCCATGTATCTCCTTTATGAAATTAGTATTTTTGTAAGCGCTTATGTGGCTAAAAAACAGGCCTGATTTATTCTAATAATTTTCTTACTTTCGCTACTCTTTTTAATCATTCAAAATTAATGCGTCACCTTTTCATCAAGGTGATAGCGAGTAAATGAAAATCAACTATGACAAAATACCGTACATATAATCAACTAAATTTATCACAAATAAGTAAAGATATTTTACAATATTGGAAAGAAAAAGATACGTTCGGAAAATCTATTTCTACGCGTGAAGGAAAAACGCCTTGGGTATTTTATGAAGGTCCGCCAAGTGCTAATGGTATGCCTGGTATCCATCACGTGATGGCACGTACCATTAAAGATATTTTTTGCCGTTACAAAACCTTACAAGGCTTCCAAGTAAAACGTAAAGCTGGTTGGGACACTCACGGTTTGCCTATTGAGCTTGGCGTTGAAAAATCGTTAGGAATTACAAAAGAAGATATTGGAAACCCCAACAGCAAAAAATTTATTTCGGTTGAAGATTATAATAAAGCTTGCCGCAAGGAAGTCATGAAGTACACTGATAAATGGGAAGATGTAACGGACAAGATGGGTTACTGGGTTGACATGAAAGATCCTTACATCACATATGATAACAAGTATATTGAAAGTGTGTGGTGGTTATTAAAAAATTTATCTGAAAAAAATTTATTATACAAAGGTTTCACCATTCAGCCTTATTCACCAGCAGCTGGAACAGGTTTATCATCTCATGAATTAAACCAACCGGGCTGTTATAGGGATGTGAAGGATAGAACAGCCACTGTTCAATTTAAAGTTTCCCCCTTTGAAGGGGGTGCCCGAAGGGCGGGGAATGTTTTGTCTGAGTTATCTAAGACAGGAGAATTATATATTCTTGCTTGGACAACTACACCTTGGACATTGCCTTCTAATACAGCCTTAGCAGTTGGAAAAGATATTGATTATGTTTTTGTAGAAAGCTTTAATCCATTCAACGGAGCTCTTCAAACAGTTGTTTTAGCTAAAGACTTAGTCAACAAATATTTTTCTGAAAAACATACGGATTTAAAATTCGAAGATTATAAATCAGGCGATAAAAACATTCCGTTTAAAATTGTTGGTCATTGCAAAGGCTCTGATTTAGCAGGCATTTCATACGAACAATTATTGCCATTTAAAGGTGCAAATGATTTTGTGCAGTTAGGTGATAAGAACCTCCCTTTTAGTGAGGCAGGAGGGGCCATTATCCTTGGTGATTTCGTCACAACAACAGATGGTACTGGCATCGTGCACATTGCGCCCAGTTTTGGCGCGGACGATTTTAGAGTTGCCAAACAAAACGGTATAGGATCATTGACGTTGGTTGATAAACGTGGACGATTTTCGCCTGAAATTAAAGATGGTACATTTTTATACGGAGAAGAATATGTGAAAGAAGCCTATTACACTGATTCTGAAAAAGAAGTAGAGTTTGAAAAACAAAAGCATATTTTAGAATCAGCAGGAAAAATAAAAGAATTAAAAGCCTACTTAAGTGTTGACGAACGCATTGTTTTAAAACTGCAAGAAGAAGGAAAATTATTTAAGAAAGAAACCTACGAACACAGTTATCCTCACTGTTGGAGAACAGATAAACCCGTTTTATACTATCCATTAGATTCTTGGTTTATTAAATCAACGGCTGCAAAAGACCGTATGATTGAATTAAACAAAACGATTAACTGGAAGCCAGAAGCTACTGGCACAGGGCGTTTTGGTAATTGGTTAGAAAACTTGAATGATTGGAACTTATCACGTTCTCGTTTTTGGGGGATTCCCATTCCTATCTGGACAAGCGAAGATAGCTCCGAACAAATTGTGATTGGCAGTGCCGAAGAATTGAAAAATCAAATCGAAAATTCAATTGCAAAAGGATTCATGACAGAAAATCCATTAAGCAAATTTGTACCAAGAAATTTTACAGCAGAGAATTACGATACGTTTGATTTACATAAGCCTTACGCGGATAATATCATCTTAGAGAAAAACGGAAAAAAATTATTCCGTGAACCTGATTTAATTGATGTGTGGTTCGATTCTGGCGCGATGCCTTATGCGCAAATTCACTATCCTTTTGAGAATGCAGATTTAATAAACAACGGTTTAAACTCCTCCCCTTCGGGGAGGTTGGGAGGGGCTTCTTTCCCCGCTGATTTTATTGCAGAAGGTGTTGATCAAACGCGCGGATGGTTTTTTACCTTACATGCAATCGCTACGATGAATTTTGATTCAGTAGCATACAAGAACGTTGTATCTAACGGATTGGTGTTGGATAAAAATGGAAACAAAATGAGCAAGCGTTTAGGTAACGCTGTTGATCCGTTTGAAACCATTGAAAAATATGGTCCTGACGCTACCCGTTGGTACATGATTGCAAACGCTGCGCCTTGGGATAATTTAAAATTTGACGTTGAAGGTATTGGTGAAGTGCAACGTAAATTATTTGGCACACTTTATAACACTTATGGCTTCTTTACTTTATATGCTAACGTGGATAATTTTGTAGTCGATTTAAGTAATACGGTAAACGTTAGTAACCGCTCTGAATTAGATCGTTGGATTTTATCAAAATTAAATTCATTGGTAAAAAATGTCACCGAACAATACGAAACATTTGAGCCACATAAAGCAGCACGTTACATTGAGGAATTTGTTGATGAACATTTAAGTAATTGGTACATTCGTTTATCCCGTCGTCGTTTCTGGAAAGGTGACATGAGCGATGATAAAAAAGCCGCTTACGAAACTTTGTTCGAGTGTTTAAATACTTTATCTCAACTAATGAGCCCAATAGCGCCATTCTTTGCGGATTGGTTATATCAAAATTTAAACGATACCAATGGAGAAATTGATTCAGTGCATTTAACCAATTATCCAAAAGCAAATATTTTGGTAATTAATGGCAACTTAGAGAAGCGTATGGAAATGGCTCAGAAAATTTCTTCCATGATTTTATCAATTCGTAAGAAAGAAAATTTAAGAGTGCGTCAACCATTACAAAAAATTCGTATCCCTATTTTAGATAATGAATTCAGAACTCATGTGGAGGCAGTTAAAGATATTATCTTGGCTGAGGTAAACGTAAAAGAATTAGAATTTGTAACCGAAGAGGAAGCGCATATCGTTAAAAACTTGAAGTTGAATTTTAAAACCTTGGGTAAAAAATGTGGTAAACACATGAAAACGGTTCAAGCGTATGCAAACGATCATGGCGACTTAATTATCGCTGGAATTGAAAAAACTGGCGAATTTAAGATGAATGTAGAAGGGGAAGAAATTTTGTTGGAACTGGAAGATGTAGAAATCATCCCAGTGGACATCCCAGGATGGAAAGTTTCAAATAATGGACAAATAACCGTTGCTTTAGATATTACATTAACCGAATCTTTAATAGAAGAAGGGTTGGCTAGAGAACTTGTAAATCGTATTCAAAATCTTCGAAAAGAAGGAGGCTTAGATGTAACAGACAAAATTTTGGTGAAAATTCAACAAAATGATGCCTTAGATAATGCCATTCAAAATAATTTAAAGTATATTTGCGCCGAAACCTTGACAGGTGATTTGCAAGTGGTAAAAAATTTAACTATTACCACTGCAAGTGCTGTTGAAGTTGATGAACTTGTTTCTACTCTTATTTCTATTGAAAAATTAAATTAATTGAATAAAAAAAATAAAATGGCAAAAAAAATAATAAAACCTGCTAAAAAAGCAAGCAAACCTACTCCAAAAAAAGTAATTGCTAAAAAGGCCGCAGTTAAGCCAACCAAAAAAACATCCAACAAGCCGGCTGAAAAAAAGACTGCTCAAAAACCAACAAAAAAATTAATTCAATCTACTAAAAAAATAGCTCAAAAACCTGCCCCAAAAAAAGTGATAAAATCCGACCCAAAAAAAGTAGTGAAAGCTTCAAAATCAATTTCTAAAACAACAAAAAAAATTGTAGCAAAGCCAACTCCTAAAAAAATCACTGTAAAACCATCTCTAAAAGGTAAACCAATTGATGCAATTACAAATAAATCATTGAAAAATATTTCTAAATCAGCCAAGCCTTCAAAGAAAAAAGGAAGAATAGATGATGATGATGAAGACGTAGATGTAAAAGATGATTACGAAAAAAATGATGAAGATGATGTTGCTGTCGACGTTGTTTTAGATGAGGCTCCAGTATTGGATTTAGAAACGGGCAGCATTCCAATTGATGATGACGATGATGACGAAATTCCTGAAAAACGCGGAAGAGGAAGACGTAAAAAGAATGAAGGACGTTCATCTGGATCTGAGACCTATATTAGAAATCGACCTTTGCACCTTGATATTACAAAGCCTTTAATTAAAAAACCCCAAGTGGCTCAACCAAAACCATTCTTAAATACCAAAGATGACAGAAGTCGCTATTCAGATAAAGAATTAAAAGAATTTAAAGATTTAATAGTTGTTAAATTAAATGAAGCTCAAATAGATTTTGATTTATTAAAACAGATTTTATCTAATTCAGATAATCATGGAACAGATGACACATCTCCTTCATTTAAATTATTAGAAGATGGCTCTGATATTTTATCTAAAGAAGAAACGGCACAGTTAGCCATTCGTCAAGAAAAATATATTGTAAATCTAAAAAATGCGCTCACTCGCATAGAAAATAAAACGTATGGTATTTGTCGTGTAACGGGGAAATTAATTCCAAAAGAACGACTACGTTCAGTTCCACACGCCACTTTAAGTATAGATGCTAAATTAATACAGTAAGTGAGGATTGTCAATTTAAAACGACAGTTTTAGGGATAATTACTATGCTTAAAAAATACAAAATTCCAATCATTACTGTTTTTTTAGTACTGTTTATTGATCAAACCATTAAACTTTATATAAAATCTCACTACCCCATCGGAGAAGTTTGCCGAATCTTTGGTGATTGGAGCAGAATTACTTTTACTGAAAATCCGGGAATGGCTTTTGGCTTAGTTTTTGGTGGTTACTATGGGAAATTAGCACTCAGCTTTTTCAGAATATTAGCCGTTATCGTCGGTGTTTTTTATGTTAAAAAAATAGTAACTAATGGTGAACATAAAGGATTTATCATATGTGTTTCTTTGATTTTGGCAGGCGCTTTAGGTAATATTATAGATTCCGCATTTTATGGCCTCATATTTACCGAAAGCACCGATTATGACGTAGCTCAGTTTATGAGCCCACAGGGAGGTTATGCTGGTATATTACAAGGTCATGTGGTAGATATGTTTTACTTTCCTTTATTTGACGGTCAATTTCCAAATTGGTTTCCAATATGGGGTGGCGAACATTTTCAGTTTTTTAATGCAATCTTTAATTTCGCAGACATGTCGATTTCTTTTGGAGTAGGGATCATATTGGTGTTTCAAAAAATATTTATTAAAAGTAATGACTTAAATTAATTCATACTAAAAAAAAATAAAAACCGTTTTAGGTTGTAATGAAATTAGCAAAACATATATTTCTTTTTTGTTTATTATCTATTCAAATCTTTGCTCAGCATAAAGAAGAAAGCGGTGTTAACTTACATAAATTTTATAAAAATAAAATACACTTTGGTTTTTCTTTTTCTTTCAATAGAACCAACTTCAACATACATACGGTAAAAAATTCAATCTTTCCAGATACACTCATCGATTCTACGAAATATGCGATGAAAACCATATTTACAGCAGCCGATCCAGGCTTTGCATTGGGCATTATCTCAGATTTTAGGTTGCACGAATATTTACGGTTACGTTTTACGCCAAATATTAGTTTTGCCTCCCGAAGAATAGAATATACGTTACAAAACGCAAATTTTGAAAAGACGAAAGTTTATAAAAAAAGCGTTGAATCTACTTTCTTAATTTTTCCTTTAGAATTAAAATTACAGTCTAAACGCTTAGATAACTTTGGTGCATACGCAATGTTAGGCGGTGGATATACACTCGATTTAGCTGCAAATAAAAAGTCAAAAAATTCCAAGGCCGGAAATCAACTTGACGAGGCCGTTAACTTAAAAGGAGGCGACTATTTTTATAGCGGTGGTGCTGGCATTGATATTTATTTGCCTTATTTTAAATTAGGTTTTGAGTGTAAAGTTTTATCTGGAACTAAAAATTTACTTAATAAAAGTCCAAATATATTTTCAAATAGCGTTGATAAAATCAATTCTAGAATGGTTATTTTTTCAATTACTTTTGAAGGATAAATTTATTCATTGAAAAAAATCATTTTACTTATTTTCTTATCTTCTCAATTACAAGGACAAGATGATTTAGGATATTCCTTTAGCAAATATGCCGGAATCAATGGTATTTATATTAACCCTACTAATTTTTTAAACTCCAAAATTTTTGTTGATGTAAATTTAATTGGAGTGGATCTTTTTCTTCATAACAACCTGGCTTATTTGCCAAAACAAACTTTTGCCCCTGCATTCAGTATGTTTAATACCCAGCTATCACTTAATTCATCTGAGGTCAGCAAGCGAGGCTTTCTTGACTTAAAAATTACTGGCCCATCAATAGGCGCTTCTTATGGAAATTTTTCCTTCGGAATCTATGCCAGAGGTAGAACAGCAGCGGAATTAAAAGCTAGCAAAGATTTGGCATCCTTCTTGCTAAGGAAGCAAACCAAAGATAATTTTACAGGCGTTAGGTTTGAAAATGAAAATGCCCATTTAAAAACAGCTACTTGGGCCGAATTTGGGTTACATGCAGGCTATATGTATAAAAGACATCACCATAGTTTTAGAAATATAGCCCTCAATTTTAAATATTTGATTGGCATCACTCAAACCAACATACAATTAAAAGATTTAGACTTATACGTTGCTGACACAAATAAGCTAGAAAATATTAATGTTAAATCTAAATACACATACACTAGTGCTGCATGGAAAGCAGGAAAGGGATTCTCGATTGATTTAGGCTGGAGTTACGCTAAAATGATAAATGCCGTAAGTAATTATTATCCCAATGATAAAAAAGCAGGCTGGTGTACACACATTGATTATAAGTATAAAATAGGATTTTCATTGATTGACTTGGGATACATCAACTATAAAAAAAACACAGTTAATAAAGAAGTTGATTATACGACTGGGGCAGTTAATTTGGATACCACAAACCTAAATTCTCCTGAAAATTTTGATTCAGAAATTTCAAAAGCAGGAAATGGATTAAACGTAACCAGTAAGAATGAATATTTATCTCTTATGCCATTAGCAGTAAGTGCGCAATACGATTACAACTTTGAAAATTATTTTTATTTAAATTCTTCAGCTATAATTGGCATCAGATTACTGAATCAAATTAAGCGGCCAGATATCCTAGCTTTTTCCCTTCGTTATGACAGAAAATATTTTGGCACAGCTATCCCTCTATCCTTATATAATTGGACATATCCACAACTTGGATTGGCATTTAGGGTTGGGACTAATTTTATCATTGGAACTGATAGAATTGGATTTTTATTTGGGAATTTTCGAAATACTTATGGGGCTAATGTATACTTCAATTTAAAATTTGCAATATTTACAAGTTGCAATAAAAAAATTAAAAAAATTAAAAGTATCATGGATTGCATCAAAAGAGATAGGCCTATTTTATAATTTTACATTTCTTTGTGCAAAATAGCAAGCGCTTTTTATATGCAAATAAAATATAGACAAGAGATAAAAAAAAGACCAAAAACCACCAATAGTCCATTAAAACTAAGGTGTTTGTCTACTTTATAAACAAATAAACCAAACAACAAGGAAAATGAACAGAGCGTAAATGCTGGTAACGTATTAAAATTCCAAAATTCTCTGTCGTCATTTATAAATTTAGTTTTTAAAATTTTATTGAAAACAACATCTTTTCCAATAAAAATATATTGTAGCGGTTTAGGTTCAGAAAAGTAAAAATCTGTTTTCACAACAAATTTTTTTTCGCTAAAAGTTTCAATGTCTATTTCCGAAATGGAATACTGCTTTATATTATTTAGGACAACAACATTTCTGGAATAGCTAACATTTTTTATAACCTCTTGTTTCCAAACACAAAAAAACATGACGCTAAAAAGATAATAGGCTAAAACAGAGCAAAGACAAATATTAATGAAATTGAAGATTTTGAAAAAATAAGAAGTTTTAAATGCATTAATTTTTTCAATTTGGTTTAAGGCCTTAAGTTTTTTTAAATAGTAAAGTTCTTCTGAAGAAAGAGGAATGCGTTGCTTTCGCTTTGGCCTTTCTTCAATCATTTAATTAAAGATTTACTTTCTTTTCTAAAAGATAATTATTTCTACTACTAGAGTTTCGTAAAATTAACTCGCCAACAAATCCAGCTAAAAATAGCATGGTTCCTAATATCATTGAAGTGAGTGAAATGTAAAAGGAAGGACGTTGTGTTAACAAACGCGCATTTAAGTGATTAAATACATGGTATAATTTGTCACATCCCAAATAAAGGCTTGTAAATAAACCAACTGCAAACATCAAAGTTCCTATTAATCCAAAGAAATGCATCGGACGTTTTCCAAATTTTGATAAAAAAGTTATAGTTAACAAATCTAAGAAGCCATTGATAAAGCGTTCCCAGCCAAATTTACTTACGCCATATTTTCTAGCTTGATGTTGGACTATTTTTTCGCCAATATTATTAAAGCCTGCATTTTTTGCTAAAACTGGAATAAAGCGATGCATTTCGCCATATACTTCAATACTTTTTACAACCTCTTTACGGTAAGCTTTTAAGCCACAATTCATATCATGTAGCTTAACTCCAGATATTTTTCTGTTGGTCCAATTATATAACTTTGAGGGAATATTTTTGGTAATTGCATGATCAAAACGTTTCTTTTTCCAACCACTCACTAAATCAAAATTTTGTTCTGTAATCATTTTATACAATTCGGGGAGTTCATCTGGCGAATCTTGTAAATCAGCGTCCATCGTAAACACAACATCACCCTGCGCTGCTTCAAATCCAACAAATAAACCAGGTGATTTTCCGTAATTTCGTCTAAACTTGATGGCTTTTACTTCAGGATGATTTGCAGCCAACCCCTCAATAATTTGCCACGAATGATCTTTACTACCGTCGTCTATAAAAATAATTTCATACGATAATGATTGCCGATCCAAAACATTTTTAATCCAACGGTGCAACTCAATCAAAGATTCAGCTTCATTAAAAAGTGGAATTACAATTGAAACATTCATACGCTAAGAATAAAATACCTGTATTTGCTGGAAAGATACAAATTTTGCGAAAATTATGTTAATAACGAAATATTTTCTACTTTTGAAACGGGTAAGTCTTTCACGACCAGCTCCTGTTGAATCCCCCAGGATGGGAACATAGCAAGGGTAAATGGTTGTAGCGGTGCGATGAAAGTAGCTTGCCCATTTTTTATTTATAATCCACTATGTTTATCTTCTTTGAATTATTCAAAAGACCAATTCACTCAACATAAACTTAAATAATAGAATTGGTTATCAAAGACTTAATAGCATAAATAGTTTTAAAAGATATTTTCTGTAACTATACAATTCTTTTTTCATTATAAACATGTAACATTTTCAAAGGCAGTTTACAATATGGAATTTTCTCCACGATATCATCATACCGCCGCTATGCTTCAAACAGAGCAGCAGATCATTGAAGCTGCAAAGCTAGATCCTGAAAATTTTGGTCTTTTGTATGATAAATATTACAAACAGATATTTGGATACGTATACCAAAGAATGGATTGTAAGGATACTGCGTTTGATGTTACCTCGCAAGTTTTTTTAAAAGCACTGAGCAACTTAAATAAATACGAATATAAAGGAGTTCCATTTGCGAGTTGGCTTTACAGAATTGCCCATAGTGAAATCATGCAATTGTTTAGAACGAGAAAAAATTTGAGGACTGTGAATGCGGACTTGGGCGATTTAAAAAATATTTGCGAAGAAGTAGAACAAGAATATAGAGAAGATTATAAAAATGCGCTTATCATCGTCATTAAAGATTTGCCTGAAAATGATTTACAACTCATTGAATTGAGATTTTTTGAAAAAAGAAATTTTAAAGAAATAGCTGAAATACTCAGCTTAACTGAAACGAACGCGAAAGTGAAATTATATAGAATACTTGATAAAGTAAAAAAAAGCTTATTAAAAATAATAGAAAATGGCAACTAAATTTAACCTAAACAGAAAGCCTTTGAATGAAGAAGAAATTAATTCACGAAAAGATTTTGATGAATTATTAAAAAAATTTAAGCAACAAAGCATTGAGAAAGCTCGCAACGATTCTGGTTTTTTAAAAAATAAAAAAGTGACCTATTCTACAATTATTGCTGGCATGACAGTATTATGCACGGTAACTTATTTTTCTGTATTTAAAAATCAACCATCAAAAAATTCATCAAAAGATAAAATAAATGTTAGTCAAAAAAATAAAATCAACAATCAAAGTGTTGATTTAAAAAAAGCCTTCATTGCGCCTCCTATTTCAAAATTGACCATCCCTTATCAAAAGTTTAAAATTAAAAATGAGAAAGGTGCAACATTAAAAACACAATCCAATTCAAAAATTATAATACCAAAAAATTCTTTTGTAAATAAAAAAGGTGAAGAAATTATCGGTGATGTTGAAATTCAATTTAGAGAATTTCATCATCAAGCTGATATTATCGCCAGTGGAATCCCAATGAAATACGATAGTGCTGGTATTCATACACATTTAGAAAGTGCTGGTATGATTGATATTAAAGGGTTTCAAAATAATGAACCCATTTTCATTCATCCTAAAAAGGAAATAATTATTGAATTACAATCTTCTCAAACTGCTGATAAATTTAACATGTATGCTTTGGATACCATCAAAAAAAATTGGACATACTTGCACCGTGACAACTCATTAAAAAATCTAAAAAAGAAAAATGAATTGCGCTCTAGTGATGAAAATGAATTGAATCTAATTAATGAAAAAACCGAAACCATTCAAAAACAAATTGATGCCATTCCTCCAAAAATTGAACAAGAAAAAATAAGTTACTCTAAAAAAATAAATCAATTACCGAAAGTTACTGAACCCATAAAGCCTTCTAAAGTTGTTGAAGGAAGGCCTCAATTTCAACTGGATGTAAGTGCTAAAGAATTTCCAGAGCTTGCTACTTTTAAAAATATGGTGTTTGAGGTTGGCTCCGAAAATAAAAATTACAACCCAAAACTTGCTGATATCACATGGGGTAGCGCAGAGATTAGTGAAGGAACTCAAAAGGGTAAAAATTATCTTCTCACATTAAAATTGAGGGAGCGTGTCGAAAAATTAATTGTTTATCCCGCACTTAGTGGAAAGGATTATGAAGAAGCTATAAAACAGTATGATGCTAAATTTACTGAATATAAAAGCGTCTTGGCAAAAAGGTTGACGGATGAAAAAAAATTAAAGGAAGAGTTTGAAAAGAAACAAGCTGAATATATAGCCGAGCAAAAAAGACTGACCGATAATTTAATAAAGGAACAGATTAAAATAAAACAAGAGCGTGAAGTGCAGTTACAAGAGCAATTTAACACAATTGGAAATCAACAACGCGTGACAAGAATATTTCAAGTATCAAATTTTGGAATTTACAACTCTGATTGCCCAAATTCAATGCCACAAGGCGAAACCATTCGTCCCACATATTTAGTGAATGAAACTCAACCGCTCATAAATTTGACTGGTATTTATTTAGTTTGTACTGATAAAAATTTAGTTTATTATTTAAATCCAGCAGAGCCATTGCGCTGTAATCCTAACGAAAAATATAGTTTATGCATCATCGCAAATGGAAAAACTTTTGTTTGTAATACAGAAAACTTTATGAAACATAAAGCATCTAAAAACAATAAATTTAATTTGACTGAAATCAGCGCTAGTATTGATAATATCGTTGATTTTAAAAAAGCATTAGGCGTTTAAATATGATGAAAAAAATCTTTTGTATTCTCTTCATTTCAATGATTGATTTAGCATTCACTAAAAAATTAAAATCGTTTATTCCGCCTGGAACGGTTCAAATTAATGATACTTTATTTGCGGACAATTCCGAAGTTACAAATTTTTCTTGGCAAGAGTATGAATATTGGACAAAAACAATTTATGGTTCAAATTCAAAAGAGCATCTTGCAAGCTTACCCGATACTACCTGTTGGAGGGAAAAATTATCTAATAACGAACCTTATGTAAAATATTATTACCGCCATATTGCTTATCGAAATTTTCCAGTAGTAGGAATTAGCCATGAACAAGCAAACGCATTTTGTAAATGGAGAACGAACCGTGTAAAAACACTTTTGACTATTAAAAAAGATTTTAATCATCAAAATTTTGAATTTCGTTTGCCTAGTAAAACTGAATGGGAAATGCTCGCAGAAACTTCAACCATGTTTTTATTAAATAATGGAAAAGATGAGAAAGGAAATTATCAATTTAATTTTTTACACCCAAACTTAAATGGTGATTTTTACTCTCCTGATACGGGAGGAGATGTAACCACCCCAGTTTACTCCTATCATAAAAATTGGTTTGGTTTATACAATATGTTAGGAAATGTTGCTGAAATGGTCTCAGAAAAAGGCATTAGCAAAGGTGGAAGTTGGAGAAATAGAATTGAAGAATGTAGGGTTGGGAAAGAATTAGAATATACCAAAGCCAATGCTTGGGTTGGTTTTAGATGTGTTTGTATCATAAAAAAATAATTCACATTTCATGAAAAGTTGAAACCAATTAATGATAATTTATTTTTTAAAGCGCATCCAAATTAATTCATTGCATTTTCAACAGCCATCGTTAATTCTACAAAATCGTTAACTGATAATTGTTCAGCGCGTTTGTCTAAATAAATTGAATCAATCTCATGATTCCCAGATAATGATTTTATTGAATTACGAATCGTTTTCCTTCGTTGATTAAATGAGGCTTTCACAACTTTAAAAAATAATTCTTCATTGCAGTTCAATGTTTGGCTTGCATTTCTTGTTAATCGAATAACTGCTGATTTAACTTTAGGTGGTGGTGTAAATACTTGTTCGTGCACAGTAAACAAATATTCTATTTTATAAAATGCTTGCAATAATACACTTAAAATGCCATATGTTTTCGAACCTGGTTTTTCAGCAATGCGTTGTGCTACTTCCTTTTGAAACATGCCAACCAAGTAATTAATGTGATGACGATGATCTAATACTTTAAACATAATTTGTGTAGAAATATTATAAGGAAAATTTCCAATAATATTATAATGCTTTTCTGTTATGATCGTATTTAAATCTGCTTCTAAAAAATCTTGGAAAAAAATCTTATGAGCATATTGTGGATATTTTTCTTTCAAAAAATCAATCGATTCTCTATCAATATCAAAAGCTTTAAAGTTTTCTTTCTCAATTAAATATTGCGTCAAAACACCTGTACCTGGGCCTATTTCAATAACGGCATTAGCAGTTTCGGGTAATGATTTTACTATTTTTTGTGCAATATTTAAATCATGCAAAAAATGCTGACCTAAATGTTTTTTTGCTTTGATGGGTTGACTCAAAATATTATTTAATTAAATCTTGGAAATTTATATCTAAAACGCGAATAGATTCATTTTTACTTATTAGCGCTTGTTTGATATTAAGTTGGTTAGCAATTAAGCGAGTAGTAATAAGCAAAGTATAGGCAATTAAAGCTCAATCATCAATTTTTTTAGCCGGCTATAAATAAAAATTTCATTAAATTATTTCTAATACAGTTCTAAATGCTGCGTATTTTCCTTCGTATCGTTTACTATGATCTGCTTGTAAACGTTGTGCATGATTTTTTTGATAAGCTTCTATTTCCTCCAATGCTTTGAAAGTATATTGAACAGAAAAAGTAGCGCCTTCATCTTCAACATTTAAAACCCTGCATATTTTGTTTTCAATAAAATGTCCTGTATTCAAGACGTCTGGCACATGTACTGTCTTCATCCAGTTTAACCAATCTTCGACTAAGGATTTTTCAATACTAACCGTTACATTATATATGTACATGTTTTTTAGTCTTTTTAAAAAGTAAACATCTTAAAAAAAATTGGGTAGATTTTTTACTAATCACTTTAATTTAAGAAAACGCATTAAAACCTGTAATATCCATGCCTGTTATTAATAAATGAATATCATGTGTTCCTTCATAAGTAATAACTGATTCTAAATTCATCATGTGGCGCATAATCGGATATTCTCCTGTAATACCCATTCCACCGTGTATTTGACGTGCTTCGCGAGCAATTTGTAAGGCCATGTTTACGTTGTTACGTTTTGCCATGCTAATTTGAGCAGGTGTTGCACGGTTTTCATTTTTTAAAACACCCAAACGCCAAGTTAATAATTGAGCCTTAGTAATTTCAGTAATCATTTCAGCCAATTTTTTTTGCGTTAATTGAAATGCGCCAATTGGTTTACCAAACTGAATACGTTCTTTACTATAACGCAAAGCGCTATCGTAACAATCCAATGCTGCCCCGATGACTCCCCATGAAATTCCGTAACGTGCAGAATTTAAACAGCCCAAGGGACCTTTTAAGCCCTTCACATTTGGTAAAATATTTTCTTTAGGAACCAATACATTTGCAAAAACTAATTCGCCAGTTGCACTAGCTCTCAAACTCCATTTACCATGAGTTTCAGGAGTTGTAAAACCAGGCATTCCTCTTTCAACAATAATTCCACGAATTTCACCAGTTTCATCTTTTGCCCAAACAACTGCAATATCAGCAAAGGGAGAATTACTAATCCACATTTTAGCACCGTTTAAAATCACATTTTTTCCATCTCCGGCATCTTTAAAGTTAGTAAGCATTCCACTTGGATTACTTCCATGATCAGGCTCCGTTAAACCAAAACATCCCATTAAATCGCCAGTAGCTAGTTTAGGTAAATATTTTTTCTTTTGCGCTTCACTACCATAAGCATAAATGGGATACATCACCAATGAGCTTTGAACAGATGCTGTTGACCGCAAACCGCTATCTCCTCGCTCAAGTTCCTGCATGATTAGTCCATATGAAATTTGATCTAGTCCTTGTCCACCATATTCGGTAGGAATATACGGCCCAAAAGCACCAATTTCTGCTAACCCTTTAATCCATTGTTTTGGAAATGTGGCTGTTTGACAGGCCTCTTCAACAATTGGCGTAACGGCCTTTTTAACCCACGCACGGGCAACATCTCTTATTAATTTGTGTTCATCACTTAACAATTCATCCATTAAGTAATAATCATGCGATTGAAAATTATCTGTAGCCATTTTCTAAAATTTAAATATTAATGTTCTCACTGCTTATACTAAAACACTTTAAATTGATTATTGTTTTTCTATATCTTTTACTACTTCCAGTTGAACAGCCTTTAAAGCTGCTAATTTGGTTTCTTTAAACGAGTCGTTCCATTTAACTGCAAATCCTAGTTTTTTCATATCACCTGCGCCCGCCATTTCTTCAAAAACAATTGTAAAGTCTTCATTATTTCCTTTTTCCAAAATTGTACCATTATACTTTTTCTTATTTTCATTCGCAGCCCCATTAGACATCACTGCTGAAGATTTATAAGGATCTAAAATTAATACGCCATCACCCGAATACACACAATCAAATTTAGCAACTGATTTTTCAGTTTCTATTTTAGAACTTTTTAAAGTGCAGGCTATTTGACCTACAGTAAACTGATTGGTTTCTGCTGGGAAAACAAAATTAGGAATGTTAAGCGGTTTAACTAATGCTGATGCTTTGTAAATGCCATTAAAATTTAAAGTGTAGTTTGTTACGCGAAGTCCAGCAAATTTGAAATCAATGACCTTAGAAGATTCTTCGTTGGGAGGAACAACAAAATTTTTATCACTGCTTGAAAAATTTCCTCCTCCGGCAATAAGAGCAAACTCCGCAGGTTTTACCAAAAGATAATCATTTGTTTTATTAAATACCCTCAATTTAAACTTACTATAATTGGCGGTGGCTACGGCATCAACTATGTAGATTTTGAAATGATCAGTTTCAACAAATGTATCTTTATAAATAAACTTAACTTTTTCATTTATTTTTACATCGTTATTATCTTTTTGAGCAAAAGAAAAAAAACTAAAAAATAAAATTATTCCGACTAATAAACTTTTCATTTGTTTCAAATTTTAAAGTAATTTCTTGGTAAAGATACCAATCTAAATTATTAATAAAAATAATGGTAATTTTAGTCTTGTATAATAAGTAAAACCATGCGAATTGATATTATTACCGTACACCCTCCTTTACTAGAAAGCCCATTTAATCATAGCATTTTAAAGCGAGCTGCTCAAAAAAAAATAGTTGACATCAATGTTATTGATTTAAGAATTTATGGCCTAGACCCTCACCGAAAATTGGACGATTACGCATTTGGTGGTGGTTCAGGAATGGTAATGATGATTGAACCAATTGACAATTGCATCAATCAATTAAAGAAGGAACGAACGTATGATGAGATTATATACATGGCTCCTGATGGGGAACAATTGACACAAGCATCTTGCAATTATTTTTCTACTTTAAAAAACATCATTGTGTTATGTGGTCATTACAAAGGCGTTGATGAACGAATACGCGAACACCTTATTACAAAAGAAATTTCAATTGGAGATTATGTTTTAAGCGGTGGCGAGTTGCCCGCTGCTGTTTTATGCGATGCCATCATCCGACTGATTCCTGGGGTATTAAATGACGAAACTTCTGCGCTATCAGATTCATTTCAGGATAACTTAGTTTCTCCCCCCAGCTATACTAGACCCGCAGACTATAAAGGATGGAAAGTGCCAGATATTTTGTTGAGTGGACACAATCAAAAAATTGAGGAATGGAGACATGAACAATCTATTTTAAGAACTAAATTAAAGCGGCCAAACTTATAAAACCAACATTTAACTGTTAATTATTAGTTTTAAACCACCTAAAATAGTTGTTTTATAAAACTACCTTCGCTCTTTAAAATTAACAAAACTTGGCCTTAACAACCCTATCAAAAAAAACCATTGCTTCGCAAATAACAGTTGTTATTAGTTTGGCTTTGGTGTTATTTATGTTGGGCTTATTGGGTTTGGTTGTAATTAATGCGAAGCAGCTATCAAATCATATTAAAGAAAATATTGGTTTTCAAATTGTTTTAAAAGATACCACAAGTCAGATAGAATTAGATTTGCTAAAGCAAGACATTAGTTCGTCACCTTACGCCAAAGATGTTGATTATATTAGCAAAGAGCTTGCTGCAAAAAAACTTCAAAATGATTTAGGCGAAGATTTTATAACTTTTTTGGGATACAATCCTTTATTGTCATCTCTGGAAGTGAAATTAAATTCTGATTATGCCAACGTTGATAGCTTAACATTATTTGAAAAAGAAATTTTACAAAAGCATTTTGTTAAAGAAGTTATTTATCATAAAAACATGATACAGCAGGTGAATAATAATGCTCGTTTCATTAGCATTTACATCTTAGTGTTTAGTGGTTTATTACTTATAGTAGCCGTTGTACTTATAAATAATACCATTCGTTTATCTATTTATTCAAAACGTTTTTTAATCAGAACCATGTATTTGGTTGGTGCTACTCAAAGCTTTATTAGAAAACCTTTTATTTTTAAAGGAATTAAACAAGGCTTAATAGCTGGATTTTTAGCTGGATTTTTAATTGCTGGATTTTTAATTTTAAGTACAAAGTATATTCCTGATTTGTTAAAATTACAAGACCCTAATCTTTTAGTGTTACTATTTGGGGGCATTGTGGTTTTAGGAATTTTAATTTCAGGGTTAAGCGCAGCCCTTTCCGTCAGAAAATATTTGCGTTTAAAAACAGATGATTTACATTTTTAATTAACTTGTATCATTCAAATTTTTAAATAAAAAAATTCCCACGTCTTAATCGTTACAAACGATGACGAAGTAAAACCTACCACACTTGTTGTTATTACGAAAGACTAGGGCGGGAAAATTTTTTCACATTAGCGTTTAAAAAAACCATAAGTTCATTTCATTATGGTTACAAAATATTTGAATTAATGTTTTAGAGAAGGTAAAAAACAAAAATGTAAGTTGGGTATGTTCTTGTTAATTAGAGCTTGCTCAAAAACTCAGAATTTCTTTTTCCCTACTTTTGAGGGCAAAAGTAGGCAAAACCCTTTTAAAATTTTAAGGCGATTTTCGTTGCATCGCTTTTGGCTTCCTTAACGAAACCGCTGATAATTTAAGCCCTCCTGCTCATGCCTACCCTTCGCTTAAATGACAGCTATCGCTGAAAAATTTCAAAATCCGCCCACCTGTGTATGATAAAGGCAAAAAAACAAACGCACTCTTTTTAAA
>JBKDJY010000175.1:0-10264 GCA_046345275.1 Bacteroidota bacterium | reverse complement strand
GATGCGCCATATAGCTTTGTTTGGAACACGGGTTTAAGCACTTCAAGCAGCACATTGAGCAGCTCCAGCATTCCTAATTTAGGTCCTGGGGTTTATCAAGTAACGGTAACCAGCGGTTGCACTCTCACTGCCACAAGGTCTTTTACACTTGTTAGCGCGGCTTCAACTCTAACAGCAAACACCATTGTTCAAGATCCAACTTCTTGCGCTGGAACCACTGGCAGCGTCATCATTAACATTACGGGTGGCACGCCCAATTATACCATTACAGAGGGAGCAACAAATCTTGCCAATGGATCGGCGACTTCCTATACACTAAATAGTGTTAGCCTGGGTAACCACAATTATGTTGTAACAGGTGCAGATGGCTGTAGTTTTTCCTTTAATGCTGCTATTACCAATACCTGCGTCTTACCCGTTGAGCTGACGAAATTTTCCGCCTCTTGCGCTGATCGTAAAGCAACGATTAAATGGACCACCGCCAGTGAAATAAACTGTGATTCGTTTCTTTTATACAGAAGATCAAATCAGATAGACTTTTCGGCGCCAATTGCTAAAATTAAAGGAAGTGTCAATAGCTACACCGTCAAGCATTACGAAGTGGAGGATAATGATTTACAAATTGATTCCATCTATTATTATAAACTCGAGCAAGTCGACCTTGACGGTACAGTACATGAAGTTGGGCAAATTATTTATGCCCATTGTGTGCCAGTTAAATTCAATAATAACTTTAACTCTTATTTGTCAGGAGATGTTTTAACCATCATCAGCAACAAAAACCTTAACAATGTTACCATTGGCGTGTATACGGTTTTAGGCCAAACCTTAATTACCCTTAACAACGTGAACTTAAAGAATGGCGAAGCATTTACCATTGATGTGAGTAACCTGGCCCCAAGTTTTTATTTCATAAAAATATTTAATAGCAACGAGCGAGCCCTCAAAAAATTTGTGATTGGGAGGTAGTCCTTAAATTAAAGAAATTGAATAAGCTTATTTTTTATTCCGGTAATTTTTTATTCCGAGCTGAAGCCAATTTGCAAATATTTTTGAATCCGTTTCAGTTCCAATTGGGTTATTAGTGGCATTAGTTTCATCATGATTTACCAAAACGTATTGGGGTTGGGAATTAGAATTGTATTTCGTTGATTGAAAATAAGCGAATTTATTTCCAAAAGTTTTTAAAAAACGTTTTTTACCAAACCAAAAAACCTCTTTTTGTTCTTCCTGAGGTAATCTAAGTCTACTGTCGACGTAGAGAGAAACAATGACTACAGAATCTTTTAAAAGTGTCAATACCTCAGGATTTACCCAAACAGTTGATTCCATGAGCCTACAATTAACGCAGGCATTACCTGTAAAATCAATAAAAAGAGGTTTGTTAACCAATTTAGCATATTTTAATGCGTTTTCATAATCGTTTTTAAATAACATAAGTCCTTCAGGACCAACAACACGTCTATTTTCTAATGAAGCTATTTCAGGATCAGAAGACTTACTCATGATGGCAGATGAGCTGTTTGCTCTGCCTCCAAATCCATTTGGGGATTCTGAATAATGATGTGGTGGTGGAAAAGATGAGATAATTTTTAATGGAGCGCCCCATAAGCCAGGTATTAAATAAACAGTAAATGCTAAACTAATGGTTGCAAATAATATTCTTCCAATTGAAACATGTTTGGTTTCATCGTCATGCGATGTTTTAAAGAGTCCGAGTAAATAGAATGTCATCATTCCAAAGATCGCAATCCATAAAGTAATAAAGACCTCTCTGGTCATATATCCCCATTCATTGACGTTATCAGCATTAGCTAAAAATTTGACGGCTAAAGCCAATTCTAAAAATGCAACGCTTACTTTAAACGTATTCATCCATCCACCAGATTTTGGTAATGAGTTCAACATAGAAGGAAATAATGCGAAAATTACGAAAGGAAGTGCGATGCCAGTGCCAAAGCCAGTAAAACCAGCTAGTGGACACATATAGCTGTTTCCTTCTGCTAGTGTTGCTAATAAAGTTCCCAAAAATCCAGAAGTGCATGAAAAGGAAATAACGACCAATGTGGCGGCCATAAAAAATATTCCTAAAATCCCACCTTTATCAGCTTTTTCATCAAGTTTATTTCCCCATGAAGCTGGTAGGGTAATTTCGAATAAACCAAAAAAAGAAAGTGCAAACACAATAAATAAAATGAAAAAAAATAAATTTAACCAGGTATTGGTTGCAATATTACTCAGCGCATCCGGGCCAAATGCGATTGTAATTAACATTGTTGGAATAACAAATGTTATAATAATAAAAAATCCATATAACATTGAATTCTTGATACCGACGGCTCTTGTTTTACTTCTTTTAATAAAAAACGAAACTGTTAAAGGAATTAACGAATAAATACAAGGCATTAATAGTGCGCCTAAACCAGCGATTAACCCAAGAAGAAATTTTGAAAATGGATGACAGGTGTCTGGCTCAGTAAATGCTTCATTTATTTTCGGAGATTCTTTCAGTTCAATTTTTTTTAAAGGCTCTTCAACTATTTTTTGATTGACTTGAATATGTGCAGAAGCCAAAATTGCCTGTGTATCACAAACGCACATTTCAGCTTGCTTAGGGATATTGATAGACTTGACATCATCGATTTTTCCTAAACATTCTTTACTCCCCAACAAATCAAAACTAAACGCTTCTGAAGGTGGAAAAATACATTTATCTTCGGTACAAGCCTGAAATTCGTATTGGCCTGTAATGTTGATTCGTTGGTCTGATAGTAATTTTATACGCTGTGTAAAAATGGCCGACTGTACAAAATACTCAACATTTGTTGCAAAAACTTTATCAAATTCTTTCAAAGGTTTTCCTTGTTTTACATTTCCAATTAATTCAAAATCTTTTGATGGAGAAAATGTAAAGACAGTTGGATTAGGTCCATCATCTGATAATTTATTGAGTGAATACATGTGCCACGAAGCATCAATGGTGGCATTAAAAATCAAATCATATTCACAAGCAGAAATTTTTTTAGTGGAAAATCTAAAATGAACAGGATTATCTTGCGCTTCATAAATAGAAATACTGAAGGAAAATAATAGAAAAATAAATGCGATTTTTTTTAACATAACTAAATTTTTAAAATGAGGCGTTAAGATAATTTGAATTTAAAAAATTGAATTAAATGAAATAAAGCGATAAAGATACAAGCCAAAGCAATAAATAAGTTCATCTAATATATTTTTAGTGAAAGTATGAATTAAAATTTACCTTCATTTAAAATTGAATTATAAAAAATGTTAAGCCAAAAAGGCGTGTAAAATAAATAAAATCAGTCAAAAAGTCAATTAATATAATTTAATCAGGAAATTATAACAGTAATTTTGTTAGGATTAAATATTGAGTGAATATATAAAAAAATTATAAATATGAATTTCGATAATTATACAATCCAGTCACAGGAAGCTATTCAGCAAGCTGTTCAAATTGCAACAGGCAATGAAAATCAAGCCATAGAAAATGGCCACATTCTAAAAGCAATTTTAGAAGTAGATAAAAATGTAATACCGTTTATTTTTAAGAAAATTGGCATTAATCCATCAAATTTTTTAAAAGCTGTTGAAGCTGTTGTTAACTCTTATCCTAAAGTAAATGGTGCGCAACCTTACTTGTCAAAAAATGCAAATCTAACGATTGCAAAAGCCACGAGCTATCTGAAGGAATTTAAGGACGAGTTCATCACGATTGAACATTTACTATTGGGAGTTTTATCAAGTAATGATTCCATTTCTCAATTATTAAAAGACAATGGAATGACGGAGAAGAATTTAAAGGCCACGATTATTGAGTTACGAAAAGGAGCAACAGTTACAAGTCAATCGCAAGAAGAAACATATAATGCTTTAAATAAATATGCGATTAATTTAAATACGCAAGCCCGCAATGGCAAACTCGATCCAGTCATTGGAAGGGATGAAGAAATACGTCGCGTGTTACAAATCTTATCTCGACGCACCAAAAATAATCCTATTTTGGTTGGTGAACCTGGCGTAGGTAAAACAGCCATTGCCGAAGGCCTAGCACACCGTATTATTGCTGGTGATGTGCCCGAAAATTTAAAAAGTAAGCAAGTTTATTCTTTGGATATGGCAGCACTTATTGCTGGAGCAAAATATAAAGGAGAGTTTGAAGAACGCTTAAAATCTGTTGTTAAAGAAGTAATAGGAAGTAATGGCGATGTGGTTTTATTTATTGATGAAATTCACACCTTAGTAGGCGCAGGTGGAGGCGGAGAAGGCGCAATGGATGCAGCTAATATTTTGAAACCAGCCTTAGCACGTGGAGAATTAAGGGCAATTGGCGCTACCACTTTAAATGAATATCAAAAATATTTTGAGAAAGACAAAGCCTTAGAACGTCGTTTTCAAAAAGTATTAGTGGATGAACCTTCTTCAGAAGATGCAATTTCAATTTTACGTGGGATCAAAGAAAAATATGAAGCTCACCACAAAGTACGCATAAAAGATGAGGCAATTATTGCTGCCGTAGAGCTTTCTCAAAGATATATCAGCGATCGTTTTTTACCTGATAAGGCCATTGATTTAATGGATGAAGCGGCCTCTAAATTACGCATGCAAATTAACTCGATGCCCATAGAATTAGATGAACTAGAGCGTAAAATCATGCAGCTTGAAATAGAAAGAGAAGCCATGAAACGCGAGGAAGAACATAAAAAAGTAGAGCTGTTAAATAAAGAATTAGCCGATTTAAACGATAAAAGAATTGCCTTAAAAGCAAAATGGCAAAGCGAAAAAGAAGCAATTGAAGGCGTGCAAAAAGTAAAGGCAGATATTGAAAATTATAAACAAGAGGCTTCAAATTTTGAAAAACAAGGTGATTTTGGAAAGGTTGCAGAAATAAGATATGGTAAAATCCAAGAATCTGAGGCCTTATTAATTTCTTTAGAAAATAAGTTAGGAGAAGCGAAGGCTAGCGGCTCTCAATTACTAAAAGAAGAAGTTGATAGTGAGGATATTGCAGATGTTATCAGTGCTTGGACTGGAATTCCAGTTTCCAAAATGTTACAAAGCGATAAAGAAAAATTATTGGTGTTAGAGCTTGAATTGCATAAACGTGTGGTTGGACAAAATATGGCGATTGAAGCCATATCGGATGCCGTAAGGAGGAGTAGGGCTGGTTTGCAAGACAATAAAAAACCAATAGGCTCATTTATTTTTTTGGGAACCACAGGAGTTGGTAAAACTGAATTGGCTAAGGCATTGGCAGATTATTTATTTAACAATGAAAATGCAATGACCCGTATTGATATGAGCGAATACCAAGAGCGACATGCCGTTAGCAGATTAATTGGCGCACCTCCAGGATATGTTGGTTTTGATGAAGGCGGACAATTAACAGAAGCCGTTCGCCGCAGACCATATAGCGTGATTCTTTTGGATGAAATTGAGAAAGCTCACCCTGATGTATTTAATATTTTATTGCAAGTATTAGATGACGGCAGATTAACTGATAATAAAGGAAGAACCGTTAATTTTAAAAACACAATCATTATCATGACTTCAAATATTGGATCACAAATTATCCAAGAAAATTTTGATGAATTAACTGAAAAAAATAAAGAAGAGATCATAGCAAAAACTAAAAACGAGGTATTTGATTTATTAAAAAAGTCTGTTAGACCTGAGTTTTTAAATAGAATTGATGAAGTTATTATGTTTGAACCATTAAATAGAGATGACGTTCAAAATATTGTGAAAATTCAATTTAGTAGCATCGCAAAACGTTTAGCTGAACAGCATTTAAGAATTTCCGCAAGTGATGAAGCAATCGATTGGCTTGCTCAATTAGGCTATGATCCTCATTATGGTGCTCGTCCTGTAAAACGTGTGTTACAAAAACAAGTTCTAAACGAATTATCAAAACAAATTTTAGCCGATAAGGTTGATAAAAATAAAGAGATTATTATTGACGTGTTTGATAAACAAATTGTTTTTAGAAATTAAAATGGCTTGAATAATATTCGTTTACATTAACTTTACATTTACCCGTCAGGATAAAAACTGAGATTGAAACAATCAATTCAAAAAGCTAATTCGGCTGCATGATTCAGTTTTTTGCCTCAACGCAGATTAAATTTTTAATAAAGAAATTCGTTTCAAAGATCCACATTTAAAATTCAAATAATTTTTGTAGATTCTGAATTACAAGAATATTTATTATGCTAGTACAATAACAAGCTTTATCTTTACGTTGTTGTTCGAAGTATGCGTAAACTTTTGATTTTATTAAGTCTTTTGGTGGTCTTGATATCCTGTGATAAAGATAAATTTAAAGCTAAAGATGCTTCTTTTATTGTTGTTAATTCTGCTAGTGTAAAAGCCACACCAAGCCAAGGAACAAATAGTAACAAAATAGTTGATATCTGGTATTATTTTAACGACGAGTTTAAAGGGGTTTTTCCAATTGGAAGTAAAATGCCTATTTTAGGAAATGGTAATGCTACAGTTAAGCTTTTTGCAGGAATTAAAAATAATGGAATTTCAGCAACCAGATTACCTTACGAATTTTATGAAAGTTATTCTTTTACCCAAGACATTGTTCAAGGCGCAACTTATTCAATTAGCCCCATCTTTAGTTATTTGAAATCGGTTCAGTTTCCTATTATTGAAACTTTCGAAGCTGGTGGATATACCTTTAAATCAGTTGGATCTACGCCTTTTGATGTCATCACTGATCCAAATAAAGTTTTTGAAGGAACTGGTAAATCTTTTTACATGGAAATGACGGATGTAAATCCTATATCAGAAATCAAAACAAGCACGCCAATTCAATTACCGCTGGGTGGCGCAACAATTTATTTAGAATTAAATTATAAGTGCAATCAAGTTATTGAAGTCGGAGTTATCGGTGGCGGAACAGAATACAGACAAGCTTTAGCAATTAATCCAAGTGAAGAGTGGAATAAAATTTATATTCAACTAACAAGTCCAGTAAGCACCCAACCTACTTATAATTTTTATGATGTGTATATCAGGGCAACTAAACAGGTTGATGCGCCACAGATTTTTTTAGATAACATTAAATTAGTTACAAGATAAAGTGAATAAACGGTTACAAACTTTAAAATATATTTTCTTCGATTTTTTTTCAGCTTGTTCAGCTTGGAGTCTTTTTTACTTATATAGAAAATTTTACATCGAACCATATAGATTTGGCATTTTGCCAAATCATATTTTTGATCAACAATATATAAATAGCATCATTGTTTTACCGTTAAGTTGGTTGTTACTATATTATTTAACTGGGTTTTACAATAATACCTATCGCAAATCTCGGATTAACGAATTTGGACAAACCTTTGTTACATCATTGATTGGAGTTACATTTATTTTCTTCTTTATTTTGTTGGACGATTATGTGCCCAATTATAAATACTATTACAAAATATTAATTGTACTATTTTCTTTGCATTTTTTCATTACAGCTACTTTTCGTTTTATTTTATCGTCTATCACAAATTATAAAATTAAAAAAGGGGTCATCGGCTTTAACACAGTTATTATTGGAAGTAATGAGAGAGCTTTTAAGATGTTTAATAAAATATCTTCAAAATTTAATTCTTCAGGCAACAAGTTTATCGGGTTTATTCACCTAGATAACAAAAATGGATTTTCAGAACAATTAAAAAATGAATTGAGACACTTGGGTGAATATGGTGATTTAAAAAAAATTGTATTAGAAAATAACGTTGAAGAAGTCATTATAGCGATAGAATCGTTTGAACATAAGTATTTAGAAAAAATAATAAATGATTTAAATGATTTCGGCGTACTGATAAAAATTATTCCTGACGTATACGATATTTTATCTGGACAAGTTAAAATGAATTCAATTTCTGAAGAAGCACTCATTGTCATCAATAAACAAGTGATGCCTTATTGGGAACAACCCGTAAAGCGATTTATTGATGTAACGTTTTCTTTAGTGATATTAATTACATGTAGCTGGCTTTACCTGATTCTTATGATATTGGTAAAAATTGATTCAGAAGGCACCATGTTTTTTAAACAAGAGCGTATTGGCAAAAACGGAAATCCTTTTTTTATTTATAAATTTCGAACCATGTTTAGTGATGCTGAAAAAAATGGGCCCTTGTTATCTTACACCAATGATCCAAGAATTACAAAGATTGGAAGGTTTTTACGGAAGGTTCGCCTTGATGAAATTCCACAATTTTTTAATGTTGTAATTGGAGACATGAGTTTAGTGGGGCCGCGTCCTGAAAGAAAATTTTACATTGATCAAATTGTTGAAATTGCGCCACATTACGTTCATTTGCTTAAAGTAAAGCCAGGGATTACAGGATACGGACAAGTAAAGTTTGGTTACGCTGAAAACATTAAGCAGATGGTGAAGAGAATTGAATTTGATTTACTATACATCGAAAATATGAGCTTAATTATTGATTTTAAAATTTTAATTCATACCATTTTAGTTGTCATAAAAGGTAGAGGGAAGTAATAATAATTATAAATTTGATTTTTTTTAAAGAGCAAATTATAAAATGGCTATTTTTCTTTAGATCAAAAATTTAAAAAATGATGCCTATTTTATTTTAAGAATTATAATAAAAAATCTATTTATGAAATACCCACGGGGCTAGGCCGCCCAAACACGAATGAGTTTTAAGTATCAAGACGTATCTTTGTAAAAAAGATAAGCCATGAAAAAAGAGATTCAATTTCAACAAGTCATTGGTGTAGGATGTGGATTAGATGTACACAAAGACACAATCGTAGCTACAATAAGGATCAGTAGCAAGGATTACGAAACAAAAGAATTTAGCTCCTTTACAAGTTCTTTGACAGATTTAAGAGATTGGTGCAAACAGCAAGGTGTAACGCATATTGCCATGGAAAGCACTTGTATTTATTGGAAGCCAGTATTTAATGTATTAGAGGACGAATCCTTTGAAATTATCTTAGTAAATGCCAGGCATGTAAAAAACATACCAGGGCATAAAACAGATAAAAAAGACAGCGCATGGTTAAGTAAATTACTTTTGAGTGGCTTACTCAAAGGAAGCTTTATACCGCCAGTAGATATAAGAGAGTTACGAGATTTAGTAAGATACAAAAACAAAAAAACTCAAGTAATAGCATCTGAAAAAAACAGGATGATAAAAATACTTGAAGATTGCAATGTCAAACTAAGTTCTGTAGTAAGCGATGTACAAGGTGTAAGTGCAACTAAAATAGTAAATGCTATAACAGCAGGAGAAACAGATGTGGAAAAATTAATTTTATTTGCTCATGGAAGAATACAAGTAGATAAAGAAACCATTAAAAAAGCATTAGAAGGAAAGGTTACAGACCATCATCGTTTTATGCTACAAATGTCAAGAGAAAGTATAGATGTAAAGAAGCACTAATAAAAAAACTTGATTTACAAATAGAAAAAGCGATACAGAAATACCAAGTAGAATTAGATTTGCTTCAAACTATTGATGGTATAGGTAAAGATAGTGCGATAGCTATAATAAGTGAAATTGGTGTTGATATGAAACAATTCCCCAACGAACATCACTTAGCAAGTTGGAGCGGAGTAAGCCCTGGCAATAATGAGAGTGGAGGCAAAAAAAAGCACAAGAACCATCCACGGAAACAAACACTTACAAGCAACCTTAACTCAAAGTGCATGGGGAGCCACTCGAAAAAAAGAGGGTTACTTCAAACAAAAGTATCAAAAACTATTAGTGCGTAAAGGAGCTAAAAAAAGCAATTGTAGCCATTAGCCACAAACTTATTATTGCAGCGTATCAAGTATTAAATAAAAAAGAAGCGTATAAGTCGCCATTGTTGGATAATAAGAAACACGAAGAAAAACGTAAAGCGAAATCGATACAAAAACATTTAGTAGAACTAAGTAAACTGGGTTTTACAGTACGATTAACACCAGTAAGCTAACAAAATTTAAAAACCAAAAGCTCGACTTTTTTCTGGGACCTTATAAAGCCTGTATATGAAATTGAGCTCACAATAGGTTAAGCACAAACACTTGTAGCAAAGCAAAGGTAGAAATATACTCTCGGTGAGCTTATTGAACTGAAGCCGAAGCACGAATAGGGCAAATGTGTAGTACACATTTGAGCCAGCAAGTGCGAAGAATTTACAATCTCTTAACCTGTTTTAAAAACAAGATTTAAATACTATTGAATAAATTTAAAAATTACATAACAAAACACATATGAAA
>JBKDJY010000174.1:0-6023 GCA_046345275.1 Bacteroidota bacterium | reverse complement strand
CCTCTGATTTAAATGGTTGCACAACACTTGATGCAGTTGTTGTAACGGTAAATCCATATCCAATTTCAAATGCAGGAAATGATGTGGTGGTTTGCTCAGAAAGTTCTGCAACGCTTGGCACGACATTAACGGCGGGCTATTCATATTCTTGGACACCATCAAATGGCTTGAGTAGTTCAACAATTTCAAATCCTAGCATCACTTTAACTAACACTGCAATAAGTCCAATCACTTTTACATACATTGTAACAACAGAATTATATGGATGTACAACAAAAGATAGTGTGGAAGTTTTAGTAAAACCAATACCCATTTCAGATGCTGGCGCTGATGTTCCATTTTGTTCAGGTGCTTCTGCATCTATCGGTAACACGTTGACGGCGGGTTATTCTTATTCTTGGACACCATCCGCAGGTTTAAATAACTCAACAATTTCAAACCCAACAGTGACTTTAATAAACATAGGAACTGCACCATTAACAAATACTTATATTGTCACCTCTGATTTAAATGGTTGCACAACACTTGATGCAGTTGTTGTAACGGTAAATCCATATCCAATTTCAAATGCAGGAAATGATGTGGTGGTTTGCTCAGAAAGTTCTGCAACGCTTGGCACGACATTAACGGCGGGCTACTCTTATTCTTGGACACCATCCAATGGATTGAGTAGTTCAACAATTTCAAATCCTAGTATCACTCTAACTAATACTGCAACTAGTCCAGTCACATTTACATATATTGTAACAACAGAATCATATGGATGTACAACTAAAGATAGTGTGGAAGTTTTAGTAAAACCAGTACCCATTTCAGATGCTGGTGCTGATGTTGCATTTTGTTCAGGGGGGGCTGCGTCTATCGGCAACACATTGACAGCGGGTTATTCTTATTCATGGACACCATCCGCGGGTTTAAATAACTCTACAATTTCAAACCCAACAGTAACTATAATTAACATAGGAACCGCAGCATTAACCCATACTTATTTTGTCACATCTGATTTAAATGGTTGCACAACACTTGATGCAGTTGTTGTAACGGTAAATCCATATCCAATTTCAAATGCAGGAAATGATGTTGTATTCTGCTCAGGAAGTTCTGCAATACTTGGTAATAGCGTAACAGCTGGCTATTCTTATTCTTGGACACCATCCAATGGCTTAAGTAGTTCAACGATTTCAAACCCAAGGTTAAACTTAACAAACACAGGTGCCACACCATTAACCTATACTTATATTGTCACCTCTGATTTAAATGACTGCACAACACTTGATGCAGTTGTTGTAACGGTAAATCCATATCCAATTTCAAATGCAGGAAATTATGTTGTATTCTGCTCAGGAAGTTCTGCAACCATAGGTACAACAACAACTGTGGGCTACACTTATTCTTGGACACCAAGCACGGGTTTAAATAATTCAACGATTTCAGATCCTATCATCACTTTAACCAACTCTGGAACTAATGCTGTAACTTATACTTATAATGTAGCTGTAGAATTAAATGGATGCACGACACAAGATGCAGTTGTTGTTGAAGTAAAAGATTTGCCAATCATCACCTCTTCCAATGCCTGGATGTGTCCAGGCAGTAGTGTAACTTTAAACGTCACTGGAGGTTTCACTTACTCTTGGTCGCCTTCAATAGGAATTAGTAATGCTAATATTTCTAATCCCATTGCATCACCAAGTATTACAATGAATTATACTGTATTTTCAACTGGTAATAATGGATGTGATAATTCATACACAATAACAGTAGAAGTTAATCCCATCATTCCAATTCAAATAGGTAATAATAGGGCTATTTGTTTTGGAGAAAGTACCGAATTAGGAGGAAATCCAACTGTTCCTGCTGGATCAAATTATACTTGGACTCCATCAAACATTCAAAATAATCCAAACATAACTGTAAACCCCACTTCCACCACTATTTACTCTTTAACTGTTACAAATTATACTTGCACTGGAATTAGCAATATGACTGTAATTGTAAATCCTCTTCCACTCGCATTTGCTGGCAATGATATAAGTATATGCTTTGGAGATAGCTACAGTCTTGGCAAAAATTCAATCACAGGACATCTTTATAACTGGAGTTCAAAACTAACGGGATTTAATTCAGTTGCGTATCCTTTTATTGTAAACCCAACGGTTCAAACTACTTTTTATTTAACAGAAACAATTTTAAATACGGGCTGTATTAATTCAGATTCTATTAAAATTTTTATCAAACCATTACCAATTTTTAATATAGGAAATGACACAAGCCTATGCAAAGGCACTTCTTTTAATTTGAATGCAGAAACGATTAATGCCAGCTATTTATGGCAGGATGGTACAAAGTTTCCAACATTTAAAATAATTCAACCTGGATTATTTTGGGTGGATGTAATTGTTGATGCTTGCGTTGCTAGGGATTCTATTTATGTTACAGAGTGTGAGCCAATTCTTGAAATGCCGAATGTATTTACTCCCAATAACGATGGTGTTAATGATCGTTTTTGCGCAAGATTGATGCAAGGTATTCAACAAGCCACACTTATTATTTATAATAGATGGGGGCAAAAAGTAAATGAAACAGATAATCTATACCTTGGTTGGGACGGAACTTATGATGGAAGTGTATGTGCTGATGGCACTTATACTTGGATAGTTCAATACACAACAGATAAAAATGATTCAAAAATATTGAAAGGTTTTTTGTCAATTTTTAATTGACTTAATCTGGAGAGTTTTTGATGAATCTATGGGGATTTAAAATGAAAACTATCCCAAATGAATGAACTTAAATTAAAAAAATCGTTTCACAAATATTTCGACGCACCAATTGAGGTATGGAAATATTTTACCGAATTTTGCGAAGTAGTCAAATTAAAGAAAAAAAGTAAAATTGATATTTCAATATTTTTATTTATTCTATTTTATAACTCCTGTTTGATAAGGTGATTCTGTTTTTAATACCACATATATTCTGTTTAATAAATTATGTCTACCCCGAGCTAGTTTATTGACAAAAAAGTGCCTTTGAAAGATTAAACTATTATTCTAATATTATGTTCAACTCATGATTTTAACCTAAATAACCCATTAATAATTTACTTTTCGAAGAATGTTTTAGTCTTCTTACGGCCTTTTCTTTTATCTGTCTAACCCTTTCTCTCGATAAGTCGTATTTTTCTCCAATTTCCTCTAAAGTATGAGCATTAGAACCATTTAGGCCGTAGTATAAAGTTATTACTTCTGTTTCTCTTTGTGTTAATCCAGCCAGTGAGCGGTTAATTTCATTTCTTAAACTCTCAATTAATAAATCATTGTCTGGAGAAGATTCTTCATTCATCATTAAATCATACATATTTCCTGCATCTTCCGAATTTCCAATTGGCGAGTCCATACTGATATGTCTGCCTTGGCTTTTGAGCGTTTCTATGATGTCAGCGGGTGCCATTTCTAAAATTTCTGATATTTCCTCAGCATTTGGTTCTCTTTCTAATTGTTGTTCTAACAAGCCGAAAGTTCTATTGATTTTATTAATAGCACCAATTTTGTTTAACGGCAATCTTACGACTCTTGATTGTTCTGCTAAGGCTTGTAAAATACATTGTCTAATCCACCACACGGCGTATGATATAAATTTAAACCCGCGCGTTTCATCAAAACGTCGAGCAGCTTTAATTAATCCCATATTGCCTTCATTAATTAAGTCTGGGAGGCTTAAGCCTTGATTTTGATATTGCTTTGAAACGGATACAACAAAGCGAAGGTTTGCCTTAACCAATTTATCAAGTGCTTTTTGATCTCCTTCTCGTATTTTTTGAGCCAAAACAACTTCCTCTTGCGCTGTTATTAATTCAACTCTACCGATGTCTTGTAGGTACATATCAAGAGAAGCAGTTTCTCTATTGGTTATTTGCTTGGTTATTCTTAATTGTCTCATGATATAAAAAATTAAAATAATAAGTTTTGATAACTCCTTTTATTACGGCATAAAATGTATTTTAGTTACACTAAAATTATAAAACATGTTTTTTAATGATCAAAAGAGCAATCATAATGATTGATTGAACCATTTGAAATTAATTTTGTTGAAAAAAAATATGTTTTTTTAAAAATCGTGCAACTTGAGATTTGCTAAAATGTCGATATTTATAAAATATGTTACAAAGTTTAAGAATACAAAATTTTGCATTAATTGAAGAAATTGATATTCAATTTAAGGAAGGCTTAACTGTAATTACTGGCGAAACAGGGGCTGGAAAATCTATTTTATTAGGAGCTTTAGGATTAGCGCTTGGCAATCGCTTTGAAATAAATGCCATCAACAATAAAAATAAAAAGTGTGTAATTGAAACACGTTTTGATTTACGCAAATATGATTTACAATTATTTTTTAGCGAAAAAGAATTGGATTATGAAGAAATTACAACCATTAGACGTGAAATAACTACTGAAGCAAAATCAAGATCTTTTATTAATGATACGCCTGTTACCGCTACAATTATCAAAGAGTTGGGTGAACAGTTAATTGATATTCACTCACAACATGAAACAATTTTATTGAAAGAGAATTATTTTCAGTTAAAATTAGTTGATTCCTTTTCCAAAACAACTGCTTTATTTGTCGATTTTAAGAAGCAATACAGCTCCTTACAAAAAACAAAAAAACAATTAGCGGACTTTTTAGAAAAAGAATCCCAAGCAAAAAAGGAATTTGATTATGTTCAATTTCAATTTAATGAGTTGGACAGCGCTAATTTAAAAATTGGTGAATTAAAAGCTTTAGAAGATGAAAGTAGAACTTTATCGAATGCAGAATTTATAAAAGGAAATTTAATAAAAACAAATTTGTTATTATCAGGTGGCGAAGAAAACATCATATCAGCTTTAAATCAATCAAAACAAGCATTACAAAGTATATCTAAATTCGGAAATCAATTTAACGATTTATTCGAACGCATTAATTCTTTAAGTATCGAGCTAAAAGAATTAAACGCTGATATCGTGTCCACAGAAGAAGATGTTGTGTTTGATCATTTAAAATTGGAAATTGTAAATACGCACTTAGATAAAATATATAAGCTTTTAAAAAAACACCATCTTAATACAGAAGAAGAATTATTGAATTTAAAAAATTCGTTCGAAGAAAAGCTTCAACAATTTTCTTCAATTGAGTCCATTATTTTAAAACTTCAACAAGATATTTTAGAACAAGAAAAGCAATGTCTTGATTTAGCTAAAATTTTATCAAAAAAACGGAGAGAATCAGTTATTGAAATAGAGGAAAGTATAAAGACTTTATTGTCAAATTTATCAATGCCAAATGCACAATTCAAAATTTTAATTACAGATTTAGAATCCATCACAAGCAATGGTATTGATAAAATTGATTTTTTATTTTCTGCAAATAAAGGACAAGATTTTAAGGAAATTGGAAAAACTGCATCTGGCGGTGAATTATCTCGATTGATGCTTTGTTTAAAATCATTACTAGCCCAACGCACATTATTGCCAACAATTATATTTGATGAAATTGATACGGGAGTGAGCGGTGATGTTGCTGGAAAAATTGGAAATATCCTTGAAGATATCGGTAAATCCATGCAAGTTATTACCATCACACATTTACCTCAAATAGCAAGTAAAGGTAAGAATCATATGTTTGTTTATAAAACTGAAAATCAAGAAAAAACAATTTCCAATATTAAACAACTCAATAAAACGGAAAGAATAGAAGAGATTGCAAAAATGTTAAGCGCTGGCAAACCAACTGAAATTGCGCTTAAAAATGCTAAAGAATTATTAAACGCTTAGGGTTTACAAATCTTGGCTATCCGCAATAATCTTATAAAAGTCCTTTGATTTTATTGACTTTCAAACATATTTTTTTAGATAGTGGTTGGTGGCTCATTGCTTGTTTTAATAATGTGTAAAATAATAAACCTCTACTTTTAGAGTTTCGTCTATTGTATCTAAATGCAAATTCATCTAAATAAAAATGTAGATAATCTTGGCTAACATAAT
>JBKDJY010000173.1:0-3926 GCA_046345275.1 Bacteroidota bacterium | reverse complement strand
TTCTTTTGCTATTCTATGGCTGATGGCATCTACAATTTACTCAAATCATCTAACGCACCTATTAATAAAAAATCAAAACCGCCCAATGAGTTCCAATTATTTTTTAACTTTGATTAGAATAATGGGGAAACTCCAGTAAATAAAAATAAATAAAAAACGAGATTTAACATAATTTGCAGCATAAATTATTTCGGAATGAATGAAATGCACTGATTTAATTATATATTTGTAATAAAAACCAAATTAAAACCTAAAGAAAATGAAAAAAATATTTTTAATACTAGCTGTTGCAGGAATCACTGGAAGTATTGTAGCAATAAATAATCACGACGGGAAAGATAAAGCTGCAAAAAAAGAATGCACGAAAGAGTGCAAAAAAGGCGAAAAGTCTTGTTGCAAAGATAAATCTGCCGAAGGTTCAAAAGCCTGTGCAAGTACTGATAAAAAATCTTGTTGCAAAAGCACAAAAACCAAAGCAGGTGAAGTAAAATAGTTTTTGTATTAGAATGATTTATAAAGAACATCCATTTTTTATGGATGTTTTTTTTTGTCATGATATATGTTTTTAAATGAATCATCATCGTACAATTATTTTTGGATAACGCCGGAAAGCAAAGGCTACAAAAGTATTGATTCAATAGTGGCTACTTGTAATTAGCAAAAACGAGGTAATAAAAACTTATTTTTCTTTAAATTTCTTTTTGAAATTATAGTCATAGGAAGCTTTGAAATCCATATTAGGCATATTCGAAAAACTTCAGGAAGCATTTAATAAAGTAAGCCTGACAAACGCTCTAATGAAATATTTTATCGCCATGTTTCTTAATGTGACCTTCACCCCAACCGAATAAAGTTTCCAAAACTGGGCGTACAGACTGGCCATATTTTGATAAAGAATATTCAACCTGTGGCGGTATTGATTCTACAACTGTTCGAATAACAATATTGTGATATTCCAACTCTTGCAGTGAACTAATCAACATCTTTTCACTTATTTCAGGTATGGACCTTTTTAATACTGAATAGCGTTTTTTACTTTTAAATAACTCTGCAACAATTAACAGTTTCCATTTGCCACCTAAAACTTCCATTGAGCAACGAATTCCACAATAATCTATCGGACGACCATGAAGGGTTTCTATATTTCTTGGATAGAGTGTTTTGAATTGTTTTTTCTTCATGCCTACTTACTAAAATGTGAGTGTCTTACTTTTTATCAGCCAGACAAATTTAACATACTTTTGACAAATAAAATTTTATAAAAAATGAAGAAAATAGCAATCATCGGTTCAACAGGTATGTTAGGACAACCTGTAACCAAAGCATTTATCAATGCCGGCTTTGAAGTAAGTATTTTAGTTCGTAATATCGATAAAGCAAAATCAATTTTCGGCTCAAAAGTTCGTATCGTAAAGGGCGACGTAAAAGATACGAATAGCTTAAAGGAATTATTAAGTGGGCAAGATGCTGTTTATTTGAATTTATCGGTTCAGCAGTCAAGCGGAATAAATGAATTTCAGCCAGAACGAGAGGGATTAAAAAATATTCTTCAAGTAGCAAAAGCATCAAATGTTAAACGAATTGGTTATTTGTCTTCTTTGGTTCATTTTTATTCAGGCATTCACTGGTGGGTTTTTGATGTTAAAAGAGAAGCGGTCGAAAACATTAAACAGTCTGGATTGGCTTATTCCATCTTTTATCCTTCCACGTTTATGGAAAGCTTTGATAAGGGAGCTTATAGACAAGGCAACATGATTAACCTAGCAGGAACATCAAAATATCCAATGTATTTAATTGCAGGTGATGATTATGGTAAACAAGTCGTAAAAGCATTTGAAAACAACAACGGAAATAATGAATATGTTGTGCAAGGACCAGACGGATATATCGCAGATGATGCAGCCAAACTCTTCGTTGACAATTACAAAAAAGAAAAAATCAAAGTTGCGAAACTTCCCATTGGGGTTTTAAAATTCTTTGGACGCTTTACCAAGAAATTTAATTACGCTTATAACATTGTTGACGCATTAAACAATTACCCAGAAAAATTTGAAGCAGAAAAAACCTGGCAAGACATAGGAAAGCCGCAGACAAAATTCATTGACTACATTAAGTCTGCTTAACGCGAAGGCAGAAGAAAAAGATTGTTGTAAATTGAGATGCTGCTTCGATTTTTGTTTCTAAGCATTAACGGGTTTTTATGCTTTTTGATGTTTACTCATACAAAAAAGCCGAACATGTTTAACATGTTCGGCTTTATTTTTAGAACTAAAATTTGATTAGTGAATAACTTCCAATTTTAAATGATTTGTTTTTCCCTCTGAACTAACTTGGATAAAATAAATTCCATTTACCAAATTTGTTGTAGAAATACTTAGTGTATTTTCTCCATTTTTAGATAGTTGTTGAATTGGTTTCAACACCAATTTTCCTTGGATGTCATATACACTGATATTGATTAATCCTTCTTGCTTTTCATTCCAAGTTAAATAAACTTCATTGTTAACTGGGTTTGGATAAAGCGTAAATTGTGACTTCAATTCTAATTCCCTAATTCCTGTTGGAACAACTCCATTTCCTTGAATGTTAAAATTATAACGATTTTCATCAAAGTCATTATTCCCTATGAACAATTTAGCTGCACGAACACCAACAGCTGCAGGGGTAAAACGAACGCTGATGGTTTGTGAAGATGATGGCTGAATTGTAAAAGATGAGCTGCCAACAACAGAAAAATCAGAAGCTTGAGCACCAGCAAAATTAACACCAGTTATTACCAAAGTCCCAACACCATTATTTTCAATAATGAAAGATTTCACAGTGTTTGTATTGGTGCCAACTGAACCAAAGTCTGTATTGTTGGTTGCAGAAATAGTTGTTTCACCATTAACAATGCTTACAGCATTACCTTTAAGGTTTATCTCTGGATTAGTTTGAGCCGTTGTTGGATTGTAAAATGCCAATAACTGTCCACCTTCAACCATTGGGTTAGGCAATGAATAATGGGCTTGATCTACCAAAATAAAATTCCCTGCACCCAAAATACTTTGCACATCAATAATCCCAGATGATTCTTCATCTTGTGTTAAGAAGTTAGCTCCTCCTGTAGTGAAGCGGTCTGCTGTATGTTCTCCTACTAAAGTTAAAACATCTGTAGGAATATCATATTGCCAAACTTTTGCTAAATGAGCTTGATTGCCTGGATCTTCTTGCAATAAGACATGACCTGAATAATCAATTGTTAAATTATCAAGCATTTTTTGTCCTTCAGTTCCATCAAGCACTGCTGTAATTGTTCCCCCTAATTCAGGTGTTGCAATGTTTGTGAAACGCAATCTCCACAAACGGCTTGGAGCTGTGAAACTATTGGTTGTAACAAAATAAAAATCACTTGGGTTAGAAGGATCCCATGCTCCATCCTCTGGACGTAAAAAATTAGTTACACCTGTTGTGATGCTATTTGCATTTAAACTCGAACCACTTACTGCTGTTACGTCTCCTAAATTAACCAAACTAAAAGTTGTGTTTGCAGTTGGAATAATGCTACTTGTTTCGGTAGCTAAACCTGTCACCGCAATGCCATATAAATTTCCGTTTGTAAAACCTGCCTTGTCAATATCTGTTCCAGTATTGGTTTTGGTTCCGATATAAGCATAGACTTGTCCTGGCGATGAATCATCCATACCAAGTACTAAGGTCTTATTTCCTGTGTTTGGGCTCGCTACTGCATTTTCCCAAGAAAATTTTCCTAAGCGTGGTAATTCATAACTCGTTCCTGCTTCGGTTCCTGTTACAATGTGGCCAAAAAGCCTACCTTCTGAACCCGTTTCTTCGCCAGTTAAAAATATTTTTTCTTGTGTTCCTAAGCCAGAAGAAACATTATAAAAAGCAGATGGTGCTGCCAAATCTGCTGAGCAAAAACGACC
>JBKDJY010000172.1:0-23792 GCA_046345275.1 Bacteroidota bacterium | reverse complement strand
ATCCATTAACTCTGATGGAAACAGTTCCTTTAATAATTGAATGCTTAGTGTTTCGATAATTTTTTAAGCTAAATGTATCTTTTTTTGGTTTAATCCCCAACTTTTTGACGTGATCCATTACTTGGCCGATTTATTAACTTTCTGATGCGGTTGCCCTGGGATAAAAATTGGGTAAGCCTAAGCTAGTGCTAGTAATTCATCCGCATATCAGATTTAGGAGGCATTATAACTGTTTTAGTAAAATTTTACCAACCCAAAATCCATGAAAAAATAAGTGGCGCAACAATCGTAGCATCACTTTCAACAATAAATTTAGGTGTATTTACATCAAGTTTACCCCAAGTAATTTTTTCATTGGGAACAGCTCCTGAGTAAGATCCATAGCTAGTGGTGGAGTCTGAAATTTGGCAAAAATAGCTCCAAAAAGGAATGTCCTGCATTTCCATATCTTGATAAAGCATTGGCACAACACAAATGGGAAAATCACCAGCAATACCGCCACCTATTTGAAAAAATCCAACACCTTTTCCTCCTGAATTTTTTGGATACCAATCCGCTAACCAAGCCATGTATTCAATTCCTGATTTCATGGTGGATGCTTTTATATCTTTTTTAATTACATAGGATGCAAAAATATTTCCCATGGTTGAGTCTTCCCAACCTGGTACTACCATTGGTAAATTACGTTCTGCTGCTGCGAGCATCCAACTATCTTCTGGATCAATTTCATAATATTGTTTCAACTCGCCACTCAGTAAAATTTTATACATGTACTCATGCGGAAAATAACGTTCGCCTTTGGTATCGGCATCTTTCCATATTTTATGAATGTGTTTTTGTAATCTGCGGAATGCTTCTTCTTCAGGAATACAGGTATCCGTTACACGATTGTAATGATTTTCCAGAAGATTCCACTCTTCTTGCGGAGATAAATCTCTATAATTTGGAACACGCTTGTAATGACTATGAGCCACTAAATTCATGATATCTTCTTCTAAGTTTGCTCCAGTGCAAGATATGATGTCAATTTTACCTTGACGAATCATTTCAGCCAAAGATTTCCCAAGTTCTGCTGTACTCATCGCACCAGCAAGTGTCACCATCATTTTCCCTCCCTCCGTAAGATGAGTTTCGTATCCCTTGGCAGCATCAACCAATGCAGCCGCATTAAAATGTTTATAATGATGTTCTATAAATTTAGAAATTGAACCTTTATTTTGTGCTGTTGACATAATTTTAAATTTTGATTCGCAAATTTAGTATTAAATGGTAAAACTAATTGCTTAATTTTTAAAATGCTTATAGATTAAGATTGTCATCAAGCTGATTAATGAATTTGTAATTTTGTTTTTTTTAAACATATTTATTAATTGAATGCGCTAATGAATAAATTATTTTTTCATATTTTGAATTTTTGTGCTGTTTTGTCTACAATAATAACCAAGGCTCAAATTCAGCCAACAAATTACTCAGTGAGGGTTTCTGAAATCCCCTTTAAGTTTGAAGTATTTAAAAATGGTTCAGAAAAGGCCTTGCTTGAAATGAACAATTCAATCACTGTTCAGCATTTTCGTGGTGCTATAATCCGCAAGCGAGAGCCATATTTTGTTTGGATTGACGGAAAGGCAGATAAGAAAAAAGCAGTTAGTAAAGCTAAATTTAACTCAATACAAAATGAATGGAATACCTAATTATTTATTTAATGAAGAAAATGTTGGTTTACAGCTCTTTTAATTTTAAGCATCGTTGGCATTTTGTTCATTGATTTTCTGTCGGTTTTATATTAAAATCTTTATTGGAAGGTGTTTCTCAAAAAACAAATAAAATTAAGGTAACATTTAAAAATGTAAAAACTTCAGAAAGTATTTTACATCATAATTTCTTTTTAAAGTAGGAGTTATTTTAAAAATTATATTTAATTTAAGGTGTAATTTTAAGTCTACTAAACAATAAAAGGGTTATTATTGCGTCAATAAAAAACGAAACAAATTTTCTTTTTAATGAAATTAAAAAACTATATTTTATTTTTATTTGTCTCTCTAACAATCCGTTTTTTTTCTCAAGCAAAAGTTGGGCAATGGCAAGATCACTTAAATTATAATTATGCAAATGGTGTTGCCAAAGTTGGAAACATTGTTTACGTTTCTAATGGAGAAGGTTTAGCGACTTACAATGAAGATGACAATAGTATAAGTAAATTAACAAAAATAGAGGGGCTTTCAGATGTAGGAATACTTACAATTAAAAAAAATGATTATAACCAAGTTTTATTGGTTGCTTATAAAAACACAAATATTGATATCATCAAACCAAACGGATCAATCATCAATATTAGTGATTTGAAAAGAAAAAATATTCCTGGAAAAAAATACATTAATGATATTTATTTTAAAGATAACATCGCTTATCTGTCTTGTGGTTTTGGAATTATTTTAATTGATACGGAAAAATTTGAAGTGAAAGACTTGTTTAAAATAGGGAACGGAACTTCTTTTAAGGAAATTTATCAAGTTACAAAAACAGATAGCGCTATTTATGCAGCTACAGAATCAGGTGTTTATTATGGCTCAACAAAAAAAAATTTATCAAATTATCAAAACTGGAATCTCATTGCTAGCAATATAACTGCGGGGAACTACAATGGCATAATAAATTTGAATGGAAAAATAATTGCAAATTATTCAGCAAGGCTATCTTCTAACAAAGCAATGGCAGATACGCTTTGGCAATATGACGGCATTAATTGGAGCAAATATCCTTTTAAAACAAATTCAGAAAATAAAAGAATTTATGATTACTCTAAATTTGGATTATTTTTAATTAATGATCAATCAGGCTTACAAGCTATTTCTGCTACAACTGGATTAGTTGATAAGTATATAACGGATTATGGTTTCTCGTCTGCAAATATCAATGATGTGTTTTATGAAGGAAATTCAAAATACTGGCTGGCTGATGGAAGAAATGGATTGATTAAATCTAATGGAGCATTGCGCAATGAAAAAATAAGTATCATTGGTCCATCAAATAATGTATCAAACGACCTAGCCATTAAAGATGGTAATCTGGTGATTGCACCCATTAATCTAGGCCCTACATTTACCTACATTTATAGAAATACAAAACCAAATTTATTGAGTAATAATGAATGGATTGAGCTTTCCGCTATTCCTGATACGATTTTTGATTTAAATTGTGTAGCCATCGATCCAAAGGATAAGAAGCACATTGCATTCGGTAGCATGGGAAGAGGTGTTGTTGAATTAAAAAATAACCAACTTATTGATATTTATAATACAACCAATTCATCAATGATTGGTTTTAATGGTTCCAACCAATTATGGCTAACTGGAATAAATTTTGATCCAAATTCTAATTTATGGGCTTTAAACTCAGGAAGCGAAAAACTTGTTTCTATAAAAAAAGGCAACACTTGGATAAATTTGGATTTTGATTATTTAATATCCAAGCAAACTTTATCAAAAGTAATTTTTGATAGAAACAATAAAGCTTGGATCATTGTTGCAAGGGGAGGAGGTTTGTTAGTTTATAAAGATGTAAATACCCTAACTCCGCCAAACATTAATAACACCAAACTGTTAAACGTTTCAAAAGGAAACGGCTTTTTGCCAACTAACGATGTTTATTCTATTTGCGAAGATTTAGAAGGGAGAATTTGGGTTGGTACAGCAAAAGGAATTGCCGTATTCAATAATCCAGAAAATGTTTTTAAAAATTCAAATTTCGACAGCCAACAAATTTTAATTGAACAAGATAATCAAGTTGAAATTTTATTAGAGAATGATGTTGTTACAGCCATCTCTGTTGATGGAGGAAATAGAAAATGGATTGGCACAGAAAGTTCTGGGGTGTATTGCTTTTCTCCAGATGGACAAAATACAATTTACCATTTTTCTGTTGACAATAGCCCAATTTACTCAAACACCATCAATGATATTGTTATCAATGAAATAACAGGAGATGTTTTTATAGCGACAGATAAAGGTGTTCAATCCTTCCGAACTTCAATTATTAAAGGCTTAGAGAATTTTGAAGACGTTCATGCATTCCCAAATCCAGTTAAACCTGGCTTTTCAGGAAATATTTATATTACAGGATTGATAGACGAAGCAATCGTTAAAATAACCGATGTGTCAGGTAATTTGGTTTGGCAAACGACCTCACAGGGTGGACAAGTTGAATGGAATTTAAAAACTTTTAGTGGAACAAAAGTAGCAAGCGGTATGTATTTAATTTTTTGTGCTTCTGCTTCTGGAGATAAATCAGCAACTACTAAATTATTGGTTGTAAATTAATGTTGCACAAAACACAAGGCATTATACTTCATAATGTTAAGTTTGCCGATAAAAAAGTAATTTCTAAAATTTACACAAAGCAATTTGGGCTGATATCAGCCATTATTCATTTTGGGAATTCTCCAAAGTCAAAAATTAAATCCGGCATTATTCAATCACTCACTCAAATAGAATTTGAACTTTCTTTAAAAGAAAATAAAGACATACAAACTTTAACAGACATTAAATCTTTATACGTGTATACAGATTTGCAATTAAATTTTAATAAATTATGTATCGCTCAATTTTTAAATGAAATACTTTACAAGTCATTAAAAGAACAATACCCCAATGATGATTTATATTTTTTAATCTGCAATACTTATCAATGGCTAGATACCGCTCAAGATAAATACCTAGATACTCATATTTATTTTTTATTTGAATTATCCAAACACTTAGGATTTTACCCTACCAATAATTTAGATTTTCAAAAGCCCTACTTTGATACTTTAGAAGGAAAATTTAATTCAGTTTCAAAAAATTTTCCTTATGGTTTTGATAAAGAACAATCCATTTTATTTGCAAGTTTATTTAATTATTCTTTAACACAACCTAAGTCAATCAGTCGATCTGAACGATTGGCGATATTAGACTGCCTTATCCATTACTATAAAATACAATTACCAAATTTAAATGAAATAAAATCATATCAAGTTATCCAAGAAATGGTAAACTTAATCTAACATTCGTTTTTTATAGCAATATTTTAAAACTTATATTTGATAAAGAATATTGACATGGAAAACAAAGAAGAAAATTTAATTTTTGGTACTCGCTCTGTCATTGAAGCCATAAAAGCTGGAAAAGAAATTGACAAAATAATTTTACAAAAAGGCCTGTCAAATCAGTTGTTTAATGAATTACGAAATGCCATTAAGCATCTGGACATTCCATTACAATTTGTACCACCAGAAAAACTCAATCGCATCACAACCAAAAATCACCAAGGAGTGATAGCATATGTAGCGCAAGTAACATATTATGAGGTAGAAGAATTACTATCAGAAGTTTTTGAAAAAGGAAAAATACCTTTAGTGCTTATTTTAGACAGAATTACAGACGTCAGGAATTTTGGAGCCATCGCAAGAAGTGCTGATTGCGCTGCCGTTGATTTTATTGTCATACCAAGTCGGGGAGCGGCGCAAATAAATTCAGACGCCGTGAAAACAAGTGCTGGAGCGCTAAATAGAATGAAAGTATGTCGCGAGGAAAATTTAAAACATACCCTCGAATATTTTAAGGAATATGGCTTACAAATAATTGCGTGCCACGAAAAAACAGATACTTATTTTTATCATGCAGATTTAACTCAACCAACTGCGATTATAATGGGTTCTGAAGAAAATGGCATTTCAAACGAATATCTCAAAAGAAGCGATTTACAAGTTAAAATTCCAATGATTGGAAATATTGCTTCATTAAACGTATCAGTTGCCGCTGGAATTGTTTTATTTGAAGCGGTTAAACAAAGGCTCTAATCAGAACAACCTTTATTTAAATTAAAATTTAGTTAGTTCTAATAAATTTGCTTTAAATTGGTATTTCCTTAATTTTATGACAAGTATAAGAGATATTGATAAACAAAAATTAATAAAGGAATGCAAATTTAAAACTTCTCGTTCAGGAGGTTCAGGCGGACAACATGTAAACAAAGTTGAAACAAAAGTTGAGTTGTGGTTTAATATTTCGGAGTCCCTACATCTACTCGATTTTGAAAAACAAAAATTACTAGTTAAATACAAAAACAAACTTGATAAGGAAAATAATATTCATCTGATAGAACAAACAGAAAGAACCCAATTAAAAAATAAAGAATTACTTAAAGAAAAATTTTACAAATTAATTTACTTAGGATTAAAAACCATAAAACCCCGTAAGCAAACAAAAATAAGCAAAGCAGCTAAAAAGAAAAGGGTAGAGAATAAAAAACAACTCAGCGAAAAAAAACAATTAAGAAGAAAAATATAGAATTAACCGATGGCAAAAATATTAATTATAGATGATGAAGAATCAATTCGTAAATCAATAAAGGAGGTTTTAGAATTTGAAAAATATATTGTTGATGAAGCCGAAGATGGAAAAATTGGATTAGAAATGGCTTTAAAGGGATATTACGATGTTGTTTTAAGTGATATCAAAATGCCAAGATTAGATGGAAACGAATTACTTTCTAAATTACTGGCAAGTTCAATAAACTCATCTTTAATTATGATGAGCGGCCACGGTTCAATCGAAACTGCTTTAGATTGTGTAAAAAAGGGGGCCTTTGATTATTTAGCAAAGCCAATAGATCTCAACCGCTTATTGGTTTCAATCAGAAATGCCTTAGTAAAAACTAATTTAGTTGCTGAAACCAAAAGTTTAAAAAATAAAATTGCTAAATCGTATGTCATGATTGGCGATTCCAAAGCACTCAATGAAGTGAGAGACTTGATTGAAAAGGTTGCACCAACTGAGGCTCGAGTTTTAATAACTGGAAGCAATGGCAGTGGAAAGGAACTTGTTGCCCGAGAAATTCACAAAAAAAGTTCAAGAGCAAACGCTCCACTCATTGAAGTGAATTGTGCAGCAATACCAAGCGAATTAATCGAAAGCGAATTATTTGGCCACGAAAAGGGATCTTTTACAAATGCCATCGCAACTAGAAAGGGTAAATTTGAATTAGCTGAAGGCGGAACTATTTTTTTAGATGAAATTGGTGATATGAGTTTATCTGCGCAATCAAAAGTATTAAGAGCACTACAGGAAAATAAAATTTACAGGGTTGGTGGCAGCAAAGAAATAGAAATAAATGTTAGAGTTATAGCTGCTACAAATAAAGATTTACTGAAAGAAATTCAGATAGGAGGATTTAGAGAAGATTTATTTCATCGTCTAAGTGTCATACCAATACATGTTCCGTCATTAAATGAGAGGAAAGAAGATATTCCAATACTAGCAGAACACTTTATAAATTTAATCTGTCATGATTACGGTATGGCTACTAAATCAATAACAAGTGACGCAATTAAAAAACTTCAAGAAAAAAATTGGACAGGAAATATTCGCGAACTTAGAAATATCATCGAAAGACTCATCATCCTTTGCGGAAATGAAATTTCAGATGAAGACGTCAAGCAGTATATTTAAACTTTTAGATAAAATGATATTCGGATAATTTTTTTGTTAATTAATAAATATTCAATTTTTCTTTACACCATTTTTGTAGACAATTTTGCTAATTTCTTTACCTGTTTTATCATAAAAAATCCAAGTGCCATCAGCAACTGATTGTTTTTTACCTTTTCTTTTGTCATTTACAATTTTATAATTACTGAATGATTGTATTTGGTTATTGCTGTAATATGAAATGGATTTACCTGACAAATGACCTTTTTTAAATTGTTGTGTTTTCATGAGTCCTCCCGTTTCGTAATAATATAACCAAGTTCCATTTTGTTTTCCTCTATAGTATTCTCCATTGGTGTCAATAAAATTTCCTTTTTCAAAGTAAGAAGTCCATTTACCATGTTTAATGCCTGCTACATAAGATGCTATTTCTCTTAGCTGACCATTTTCAAACCAATATTGCCATTGGCCTTTTTTCGTTCCATTTTCATCATACTCTCCTTTATAATTGGGCTTTCCGTTTAAATACCAACCTTCCCAAAGTCCAGTAATGATGGCATTTTTATAACTTCCTTTGTCCTTTATTTGCGTATTGTCATACCAACTTTGCCACTCGCCATCTTCTTTCCCTAAAGTATAATTTCCTTCTTGCAGTTTATTTCCATTTTCAAACCAGGTTGTCCAAATGCCAACTTTTAAATCGTTTTCAAAATTTCCTATTTTCCATTTTTCTGAAGTTGGATAAAAATATTCCCAGGTTCTATTTTGTTTATCATTTAAAAATAGCCCAGTAGATTCTATTTTTCCATTATTATAATAGTAAGTCCATTTTCCATTTCTTAAATTATCTTTAAGAGTTCCTTGCATTTCTATTTTTCCATTTTCTTTATAAAAACTCCACTGGCCATTCTTTTTACCTTGAACAAATAACCCTTCACTTTTTAATGTATGATTTTTAAAATAAGAAGAGTAATATCCATTTAAGATTCCTTTTTCGTAAACACACTCATAATCTAATTCTCCGTTGGAGTGAAAATATCGCCAAGTTCCATCAAGATAACCATCTTTATAAGCACCTTGAGCTTTAATCATTCCTCCTGTGTATTGCGCCGTTAGCGTCCCATTTCCATTTACAATGATATGTTTACCATTTTCATCCCACAAATTGGTTAATAAAAATTGTGTAGAATCAAGGTGTTCTCTTTCAAATTTTTTTTGTCCGTTTTCGTAATATTCTTCGCTTTTACCAGATTGTTTATTTTTTACATAATTGGCAGTAGAAGCAAGATGCCCGTTTTTATAAAAAGTTTTTAATTCTCCTTGTTTTAAATCATTTTCAAAAAAGCCTTCGCTTTCCTTTTGTCCATTATCAAAATAGTAAATCCATTTGCCTTGTTTTTTACCTAGCACAAAAGCTTCTCGGCTTTTAACTCCTTTGTTTTCATGGTAAGAAGTCCAAATGCTATCTGCTAAATTATTCTTAAAAACAGTTTCTTGTGCTAAATCTCCATTTTTAAAATAATAGCGATTGTATCCATTTTTTTTACCTCGATAATAATTTTCACTGGCTTTTAAAATGTCATTTTCATAATAAAAGTACCAGGTGCTATCTTCTTTTCCACTGAAAAAATAACCCTTTCGCGAAACTTTTCCGTTTTTATAATACTCGACATGTTTTCCATGAGGGATACCTTTAATGATATTGGTTTCTGATTTTATCTTTGTTTGTTCGGCATCATAATATTCTTTCTTTGGTTGAGCATCTGTGATGATTGCAATTAGAAAACAAAAAATTGCGAATGGGTTTCTTTTATTCATAAATATTATATACTTATTGTCTTTTATTGTTAAATGGAATATCCAATGTCATCATTTGTTTTGGAGCTTGTGGGAAACATGTGTATTTTATGTATGATTTGCTATTTGTAATTTATAATGAATGGCCATCTAAAATTATAAGTATAATGCATAGCATAAATAAAATGACAGATAAATTGTAAACAAAAAGAAGTTAAATGAAAAAATTATTTCCCTTTAAATTCAGGTTTTCTTTTTTCTAAGAAAGCACGCACACCTTCTTTAAAATCATGAGATTTGGCAGCTTCAACTTGTATTTTAGATTCTTGTTTTAACTGGCTGGTTAAATCATTTGTTAAGCTTTGATTCAATAATCTTTTAGTTAAGCCAATTGCTTTGGTTGGCATGGTAGAGAGCGTTTCTGCCAATTTTAAAACTTCACTTAAAAAGCTTTCATCAGAATAAACTTTATAAATCATTCCTATTTCCAAAGCTTCTGAAGCTGTAACTTTATCTCCAAGCATCATCAAAGCCGATGCTTTTTGAAAGCCAATTAACCTTGGTAAAAAAAATGTTCCGCCGCTATCTGGTATTAAACCAATTTTACTAAAAGCTTGACTAAAATTAGCAGACTGTGTTGCAACAACAATATCACAAGCTAAAGCAATATTTGCACCAGCACCAACAGCCGAACCGTTTACGGCGGCTATGATTGGTTTTTCAATAGTTCTTAAACGCAATATAATGGGGTTATAATGTTCGTCAACAATCCTAGCAATATCAGGAGCATTAGGATCCATGGCTTCTGCCAAATCTTGACCTGCACAAAATGCTTTACCGTTACCTGTTATAATAATTGTTCGCACCTCGTCGTTTTTTTCCACCTCATCAAGTGTTTCTTGCAATGCAAGTGCCATTTGGCGATTAAAACTATTAAATTTTTCAGGGCGATTGAATGAAATAATGACTGTATTATTTTTAAATTCTGTAGTGATAAAACTCATAAACTGTTTTTTTATAAATATACTAAATACATTTAAAATAGTCGAAAGGTTCTAAGCAATCTTCGCATTGATATAATGCTTTGCAAGCCGTGCTTCCAAATTGAGAAACCAATTTAGTTTTTGGTGATTTACAACGTGGGCAAGCTATTTTTTTTTCTTTTCCGATTAAGCAACTTTTATCTTCAGTTGTATGTTCTGGCGGAGCGATACCATATTTTCTTAATTTCTCTTTGGCTTCTGGAGTTATCCAATCGGTCGTCCATGGTGGAGAATAAATAGTTTTTATTTCAATGGTAGAAAATCCATTTTCAAAAAGTTTTTTTCTAACATCATCTTCTATTTGTTTCATGGCGGGGCAACCGCTGTATGTTGGTGTGATTATTAAACGAATGCTTTTTTCATCAGCAATGTCTATACTTCGAATTACACCCAAATCAATGATTGAAATAACGGGTATTTCTGGATCAGGAATTTCAGAAAGTAATTTAAAAATATCTTCGCTTGATTTCAACATATTATAAAATAAAAATGAGCGCTCCAATCATAATGATGATGATGACAAGGTATTGCCAAACATCAACAAAATAGGGAGACATTTTTTTCCAGGTTTCTTTTAAGCTCATTGCAGTAATATTTTATATAACTTCTTTGTTGTTTTCGCACACTTCGTATGAATATTATCAATATAAAAAAAATCTCCAGGTTTCAATTCATATAAAATCACTCCTGACATGATAGAAAACATATTGCCTACAACTTTTACTGTCTTTAAATTTCCCATACATTTTGCACTGATTTCATACCTAATTTCTTCACAAGAGTCTGGTATTTCCTTTATATAATTACTAATTCTTCTACTAAAACCAAACACTTGAAATGGAATAACCAATGTTGTATCAGTTTTAACAGCCTTATTAACCATCTTTTCTTTTGAAGATACTTTTTCAGCTTTTCTTGAAATTTTTATTTTAGCAATACCTTCTTCTTGTGCTTTAATTACAAAAACATTAAAGAATAAAAAACAGTAAAAAATATTAAGTTTCAAAAACATGATTTACCATTTGGCATCAGGATACATACGTGGTAAAGCTTGCATCTCAGCCAAAATAAAAGCCAAATGTTCAGTATGTATTCCTTTTCTACTGCCAGTTTGCATAAATACATGTTGAGGAATTGTGAGTGTTGATTTTACAATTAATTCCGAAATATGCTTTTCCCATTTCGTTTTAACCAAATTTAAATCAACCGCAATGCCTTTATTTATGAGAATTTCATCAACTTCATTCATTTCAAATAACTCATCAGTATGTTGCCAAATTTCGTTTAAAGCTGTTTGAGCTCGGTTATGGCTCTCTTCTGTGCCATCACCAAAACGTTCCAACCAAGCGGAGGTATGGCGCAAATGATACGTTACTTCTTTCAACGATTTTTGAGCAATTCCAGCTAAGGTTTCATCTTTACTTTTAGATAATTCTTGGTAAAAATAAAAATCAAAACAGTCTACTATGACTTGTCTTACAATCGTTTTAGCATAATCACCATTTGGTAATTCTGTAATTTGAGCATTAAAAAATTGTCTATCATTTCTGAGATAAGCCAAATCATCTTCTGATCTTCCTTTGTTTTCGACTTTTCCAGCGTATTCTAAAAAAGACTTGGCAGCTCCAGTTATGTCTAGTGCTATATTCGTTAAAGCTAAATCTTCTTCCAAAAAAGGCCCGTGACCAGTCCATTCACTAAGGCGTTGACCCAAAATTAAATTGGAATCTCCAATACGGAGTATATAATTAAATAATGCTTCTTGTACAGTCATATTAATTTTTGATCTTAAGAGTTAAAGTGTTTAATGGCTTTTTCAATTATCATTTATTTAAAAACCAAAAACATTTTTTTACATGTGCCCGATGGCGTCGGGTATTTGATAAAATGTTGGGTGACGGTATACTTTATCGTTGGCTGGCTCAAAAAATGGACCAATATCTTCAGGACTACTGGCAACAATGGCATTAGAAGGGACTACCCAAATGGCACAACCTTCGCCTCTTCTGGTATATAAATCGCGTGCATTTTGTAAAGCCATTTCTTTGTCATATGCATGCAAACTGCCACTGTGCACAAATGGTTGACCAGATTTTTTTTGTAAAAACACTTCCCAAACAGGACCTTGATTATCGCTCATTGTTTTTTATCTTTAATTTTTTTGATTTTAAAATTTCTTTATTTAAGCTGCTTCATTCAATTCATTCCGCTTTCTAGCAAATGCCTGTGCTGCTTCTCTAACCCATTTTCCTTCCTCATGTGCCTTATTGCGAGCGGCCAAACGTTCTTTGTTACAAGGACCATTTCCACTAATTACATTTTTAAATTCTACCCAATTAGGCTCACTAAAATCATAACCTTTTTTAGCTTCATTCCATTTTAAATTTGAATCGGGAACTTTCAAGCCTAAATATTCAACTTGTTTAACGGTTTGGTCAACAAATCTTTGACGCAATTGGTCGTTTGTTTCTCTTTTTATACGCCATTTTACAGCATTTTCACTATTAGGTGATTCCGAATCTGGTGGGCCAAACATCATCATTGTTGGATACCACCAACGATTTAAAGCATCTTGAGCCATTTCCTTTTGTTCTTTAGTGCCAAAAGCTAAATGAGTCATAATTTCATATCCCTGACGCTGATGAAAACTTTCTTCTTTGCAAATACGCACCATTGCTCTACTATAAGGCCCGTAAGAGGTACGTTGTAACATTACTTGATTCATGATTGCTGCACCATCTACTAACCAACCCACAGCTCCAATATCAGCCCAAGTAAGTGTAGGATAGTTAAAAATAGAAGAATACTTCGCCTTTCCAGTATGTAAATTATTCAATAATTCATCTCGTGAAATTCCTAAGGTTTCTGCGGCAGTATACAAATACAAGCCATGTCCACCTTCATCTTGAACTTTTGCTAATAATACTACTTTGGCTCTAAGACTTGGAGCACGAGTAATCCAATTACCTTCGGGCAACATGCCAACAATTTCGGAATGTGCATGCTGAGATATTTGACGTATTAAATGTTTGCGATAATTTTCGGGCATCCAATCTTTGGGCTCGATGAATTCGTTTTTAGACAATTTAGTTTCAAAGATGTCTTCAAATGATATTTTTTCCATGGTTCAGTTTATTTCTAGATTTAACAAATGTAGGTTTTATCGGTCTTTTTTACAAGGCATTTTTTATGATAAATATTCAACATAATAACAATAAAAATCATTTGATGTTTTATAATTGCATTAATAGTTTAATTTTGCGTAAAAATTTTAAAAATGGCCAGATTTCACTCCTTAAAAGTTAAAGATATTAGAAAAGAAACTGAATCAGCAGTTTCAGTTTCATTTGATGTACCACCTCAACTTCAGTCTGAATTTCAATTTAAACAAGGCCAATACATTACCTTAAAGTTAAATATCGAAGGTGAAGAAATTCGCCGTTCATACAGCATCTGCACAAGTCCTTATAACGAAAAAGAACTTCGTGTTGCTGTAAAGGAAGTTTTAAATGGAAAAGCTTCTACATATATCAATCGTAAATTGAAAGTGGGTGACAGCTTAGAAGTGATGACACCATTGGGAAGTTTTCATTCAGTTTTATCTGGTAGCAATAAAAAAAAATATGTATTGTTTGCAGGAGGTAGTGGTATAACGCCGATGATGAGTATTTTAAAAAGTGTGTTGTACGTTGAAAAACAGAGCAGCATCACACTTATTTATGCCAATAGAGATGAGGATTCTGTTATTTTTAAAACTGAAATAGAAAAATTAAGTGCTGAATTCAAAGATAAATTCAAGGTTTTGAATACTTATGATAATCCTAAAACAACTGTATCGGATTTACAAAAAGGACAACTCACGAAAGAAAAAACAATTGCTATTATTGAAAACCATGGTGGCGTAAATGCTGATGAATATTTCATTTGCGGTCCAGGCCCTCTGATGGAAAACATTAAAACAGCCTTAGATAGTTTATCAATTAAGAAGGAAAAAATTCACATTGAATATTTTAGTGCTGTTGTTGATGAAGTTTCTAGTGTTGCAAGCAATGTTTCAGGAGCGCCTGTTAATTGCGATTTAACAGTGATTCAGTATGGCTTTGAAACAAATGTCAAATTAAATACCAACGGTTTAACAATTTTAGATGCTGCCATAGAAGCTGGAGTTGACGCTCCTTTTAGTTGTAAGGGAGCTGTTTGTTGTACTTGTAGAGCAAAAGTCATAGAAGGTCAGGTAAAAATGAATAATAATTTTGCTTTAACCGATGCAGAAGTTGAAGATGGTTTTATTTTAACCTGCCAAGCACATCCTTTAACTGAAAGAGTTGTGATTGATTATGATGCTTCTTAACTTTATTGCACCTCTGGTAATCCTTGCAAATTGCTGTAAATACACGTTTATTAATTCCTAACAAATTAGATGGTATAGGTTGGTTTACTTATCAAACTTTAAAACGAATCACTAAAAATAATCCTGAGACACATTTCATATTTTTATTTGACAGAAATTATAGTGAAGAATTTATTTTTTCTGATAATATTACGCCCATTGTTATTGGCCCACAAGCCAGACATCCATTTTTATATTATCTGTGGTTTAATTATTCTGTAAAAAATTTGTTGAATAAATTAAAGCCAGATTTGTTCTTATCTCCTGATGGTTTTTTGACAATGGGTTCAAAATGCAAACAATTGCCTGTCTTTCATGATATCAATTTTTTTCATAACCCTAAAAATTTAAAACCATTAACAAGCAGGTATTATAATTATTATTTTCCAAAATATGCACAAATAGCTACTCGCATCGCAACGGTATCTGAATATAGCAAAGCCGATATTTGCAAAAATTATAATATTAATTATAATAAAATAGATGTTGTTTATAATGGCATTAACGAAGGATTTAAAGAAATAAGTGAAGAAGAAAAACAGGCAGTAAAAAATAAATATTCACAAGGGAAATCCTTCTTTTTATTTGTTGGTTCTCAAAGTCCAAGAAAAAATTTAAATAGATTGATTTTTGCTTTTGAAAATTTTAAGCAACAAACAAAAAGCGATTTTAAGTTATTACTTGTAGGATCCGAAAATCAGGGCGAAAGCGAAACAAAAAAAATATATGAAAAGTCAATTTATAAATCAGATATTATTTTTACAGGGCGAGTCGCTCAATTTGATTTAGAAAAAATAATGGCAAGTGCTTTTGCTTTAACTTTTATTCCATATTTTGAGGGCTTTGGAATCCCTTTAATTGAAGCGATGCAGTGTTCAATTCCTATTATTTGTAGTAACACCAGTAGCATGCCGGAAATTGTGAGTGACTCAGCATTGTTGGTAAATCCATTTGAAGTACAAGATATTTCAAATGCTATGGTTAACTTATTTCAAAATCCATCTTTACAAAAACAACTCGTTGAAAAAGGTCATGCGAGGAAAGAAAATTTTTCATGGGAAAAAACATCTGATCTACTTTGGAAAAGTATTGAAAAAACGCTATGATTAATCCTATTAGTAAGACAGCCTATATAAAATCTGAACAATGTTTGAAACATTTTTATTTATATAAAAATCATCCTTATTTAAGAGATCAAATTACAAAAGAAAAGCAACTTATTTTTAAACGAGGAAATGATGTGGGTATTTTTGCGCAGCAGTTATTTCCTGATGGTGTTGATGTAACCCTTCATGAAAAAAGAGATCAACTCCTTTTTGCAAAAAAAACAAAAGAATTGATTAAAAAAGGCGAAACGACTATTTACGAAGCAACGTTTATATATGACGATCTTTTGGTAATGGTTGATATTCTTCAAAAAAAAGGTAATGATTGGATAGCTTACGAAGTAAAAAGTTCGCTCAAAATCACAGAAACATATTTAAAAGATGCCTGCTTTCAATATTATGTGATTAAAAATTGTTTACCAAAATTAATTGATTTTAATCTTTTAACGCTCAATCCTGCATACGTTTTAAAGGAAAAAATGGACATTCAATCTCTTTTTAAAACAACTTCAATTATCAATGATGCATTAAATAATATTGAATACTTTGGACATAAAACCCATGAAGCTAAACTCACATTAGAACAAGGAAAAATTCCAGATATAAAAATTGGTTCACATTGTTTTCAGCCTTACAACTGTGATTTTATAGGTACTTGTTGGAAAAATACAAACATAGAAAATTCAATTTTTAATTTAGGTAAATTATCAAAATCTGTTTTAATTGAATTGTATAACCAAAATATAAAAACCATCAACGAAATCAAATTAGAAAAACACAATGAGTTTTTAAATAAAAAAGAAATTCAAGTACAAATTGAGGCTGTTACAAATCAAAAAGAACAAATTGACAAATTAGAAATAGAAAAATTTTTAGCTCGCATTAAAGAACCTATTTGTAGTTTAGATATTGAAGTTTGGATGCCTGCCATTCCTTTTTATGAAGGCACAAAATCTTTCGAGCAGATTCCATTTTTATTTTCAATGATTTGGAAAGAAAATCAACACATTGAAAAATTTAGTTATTTAAAACCCATCGAAGTTGATGACAGGCTTACATTTTTGGAAACTATTTTAAAAGAAACAGAATCCTTTAATACCATTTTAATGTATGATAAATCGCTTGAGGAATCTGTCTTAGATCAGTTAGGTGAATTATACCCTGCTCATAAAAAAAATATTGCCATTTTAAAAAGTAAAATTGTGGATGTTTCTGAACCGATACAAAAAGCAAACTATTACCATCCTAAAATGCAAGGAAACTTTACTTTGAAAAGTATAGCACCAATTATGAATGAGCATTATAATTTTAATAACTTGCACATTCAATCAGGTATCACTGCAATGTATATTTACGAAAGTTTGCTATCACAATCAGATGTGTTTGAAGCAACTCAAATAAAAGAACAGTTGATAGAATATTGTGAATTAGATGCCATTGTTACGCTTCAATTTTATCATCACTTGCAGTCAAAAATTTAAAACACATTATATAATTAAATGAAGATATTTATATCAACTATCATTTTTTTATTTGTCTTTATTGATACTTCTGGTCAGTTTAAAATTGATACAGCTAAACGTGTTAATATTTTAGCCATACCTGTTTTATTTAAAACGCCTGAAACAGGTTGGGCTTTCGGTGCTTCGAGCTCTGCTTCATTTAAAACAACATTTAAGAATGACAGTTTAACTAGAATTTCCGTTATTCAAGCATTATTTATTTTCTCACAAAAAGAGCAAAATATTCAAGGAATTGACGCGAGTATTTATTTTCCGAAAGAAAAGTATATTTTTTATTTGCAATCTTCACACAGCTATTTTCCTGATAAATTCTGGGGGATTGGAGAAAATACTAAAGATTCAAATGAAGAAAAATATGCATTTGAAAATTTTATTTTTTTTTCGCACTTAAAAAGACAATTTGTAAGGCATTTGTTTTTTGGAGCAATGCTTGATTATCAAAATATTATTAAAATAAAATATAATTCAGGAAGTTTGTTTGACAATGAAATTTTCTTTGGTAAAAAGCCTTATGAGGTTTTTGGAATTGGGCTTAGTGTGAGTTATGATACCAGAAACTTTACATTTTGGCCAACCAAAGGAATTTTTTTGCAATCTCAATTTACAAGTTATAATAAAGAATTACTATCTGACTTTAGTTTTAATAAATTAATTCTTGAAGGAAGATTTTTTAAAACGATTTTCAAAAAACAGATATTGGCATTTCAAGTGTATAATTTATTTACGTTTAGCAATACACCTTTCCGATCTTTTGCCACATTAGGTGGTCAAAATAATTTGCGAGGATTTTATCAAGGTCGTTTTAGGGATAAATCTTTGTCTACAATTATTTTTGAATACAGAACTTATCTTTTCTGGAAACTAAGTGCAGTTGCGTTTTTTGGAGCTGGTAATACTTATTCATCATTTGACCAGCTACAACACTCTGGTTTAAAATACAGTTTTGGTGCGGGCTTAAGATTGTCAATGCTTGAAAAAGAAAGAATAAATCTGCGCTTAGATTATGGCTACTATGATAAATACAATCAAGGATTTTACTTTACAATAGGCGAATGTTTTTAATAAATTTAATAACTTGATTTTAACATCCTTTAGTTCATAGTTTATTGGCTTTTAAACAAATTTGCTGTATATCTAACTTAACTTTAAACTTGAACAAAATTTAGTATTAAAACTAAAAGTACCTCGAATAACAAATCATTATATGTCAAAAATTAAAGTTGGAATTCTATTTGGTGGACGTTCTAAAGAAAGAGAAATATCTTTTGCAGGCGGTAGAACTGTTTATGATAATCTCAATAAATCTCTATTTGAAGCCATTCCGTTATTTGTAGATTCATTTGGAAACATAATCGTATTAAATTGGAATTTTGTTTATAAAGGAACCATCAGAGATTTTTATCCTCCAGTGGAATTCATTCCAAATTCAAATGTTGATTTTCAATATTATGCAGAAAATTTGGGAGAACTTACCATTGAGCAACAAAATCAATTGATTTATAAGGTTGGCAAAAAAATAGAAATTGATCAACTATCTACTTTAATTGACTTTGCTTTTTTGGCATTACACGGCCCTTACGGTGAAGATGGAAGAATACAAGGACTCTTAGAGTATCTTCAAATTCCATATTCGGGAAGTGGTATTTTACCAAGCGCAATTGGTATAGATAAAAGTGTTCAAAAAAAATTAATGATTAACGCAGGATTTAATAGTCCAAAATATTTTACAATAGATAGGAATGATTGGTTAGAAGAAAGAACGAAAACAATTTGGCAAAAAGCAAAAACTGAAATAGGTTTACCAATGGTTATTAAACCAGCCAATCAAGGTTCCTCAATTGGAATATCAATCCTTAATCAAGATGATGAAGCAGCTTTTATTGCTGGAGTTGAAAAAGCATTTTTTGCCAAAACCATTGATTCAAAGGAATGGAAAAAATTATCTGAATTACAAAAAATCGAATTCATAAAAACATTGTCTGATATTCGTGAAGGTATCGGAATGCCATTATCAATAAATACGTCACAATCATTAAAAGAAAATAAAGATGTATTAAAATTCTTCAATCAATATGAATTAATTTCTTATTTAAATTCAAATTGTAACGCTACTGATTTTTTTATTTTAGAATCACTAGATGGAGAAAGTACCGTTATGATAGAATCATTTATTGAAGGGAAAGAATTTTCTTGTATTGTTTTAGAAGATACCGATAATAAAGGAAAAGTAATTGCCTTGCCTCCAACAGAAATTAGAAAGGGAAAAGAATTATTTGATTATAGAAGTAAATACCTCCCAGGTTTATCGCGCAAAATAACACCCATTGATGTTTCTGATAAAGAAATTAATGCGATTCGAAAAGAGTGTGAACGTTTATTTACTGAATTACACTTCGACGTTTACGCACGTATTGATGGGTTTTTAAGTAAAGATGGAAAAGTTTTTTTGAATGATCCAAACACGACTTCAGGCATGATGCCTTCTTCCTTTTTCTTTCACCAAGCAGCTGAAATTGGCTTGAACCCTTCTCAATTTTTGACATACATTATCCGTACATCACTTCACAAAAGAATTATAAATAGTAAAAACACTCAAAAGTATAATTCTCTGCTATCAATTTTAGATGAAAATTTGAATAAAGAAAAAACAACAACAAACGCGAAGATTTCTGTTGCGGTTGTGCTAGGTGGGTTTTCAAGTGAACGCCACATTTCTGTTGAAAGTGGAAGAAATATATTTGAAAAGTTAGCATCCAGCGAAAAATATTCGCCAATACCAGTTTTTTTATCTGGAAATAATCAGAAACATATCTTACATCAAATTCCTATTAATGTTTTATTAAAAGATAATGCTGACGACATCAAAGAAAAAATTGATCATTGGAAAAAACATCCCATTATCAATGAAATTAATGAAGCTTGTAAAACAATTACAAATAAATACTGTAATACGCCAAGCATTCTTGAGCCGAAGGAATTAACTTATGAAGATTTGTCGAAACTGGTAAAACAAGTTTTTATTGCTCTACACGGAAGACCTGGCGAAGATGGCGCCATTCAAGCAGAATTAGAAAGAGTTGGATTGAGCTACAATGGCTCTGGCAAAGAGAGCTCTCAAACGACTATTGATAAATACAAAACCAACGAAATTTTATTGAATAATGGGTTTTTAGTGGCGAAGCATTGTTTAATTACCAAACAAGAATGGGAATCAAACAAAGACAGCATCAAAGAAAAATTACAAACAGAATATAACTATCCTGTTATTGCCAAACCAGTTGATGATGGTTGCAGCAGTGCAGTTAAAAAAATAAAAAATGCTGAAGAGTTTAATGCGTTTACTGCTCTCATCTTTAGAAATAACGAAGAATTAGACGAAAAGGCTGCAAACATTTTACATATAAAAGACAAAGAAGAATTTCCTCAAAAGCAAGTATTGCTTGTTGAAGAACTAATAAGTAAAAATGACGCATCACATTTTTTGGAAGTAACAGGTGGAATGTTGACTAAGTTTAATGCAAATAACGACATAGAATATGAAATTTTTGAAGCATCAGAATCATTAGCAGTTGGTGACGTCTTAAGTTTAGAAGAAAAATTTTTAGCAGGTCAAGGTCAAAACATAACTCCTGCTCGCTATTCAAAAAACGAAAATGATCAGAAAAAAATATCTGATAAGGTAAAACAAACTTTTGGCCAAGCAGCTAAACTATTAAATGTGCTTGGTTATTGCAGGATAGATGCATTTGTAAGAATTTATAATCCTGATAAAATAGAAGTTATTTTTATTGAAGTGAATTCACTTCCTGGTATGACTCCTGCAACTTGTATTTATCATCAAGCGGCCATCAATGGTTACAAACCCTTCAAATTTATTGATGCCATTTTGGATTTTGGCCATAAAAATTTCCAAATTAAACAAAAGTAATTGTAAACAATGTTTTTTAATCTTCAATAATCTGTTTTTCAATTATTTAAGGTTTGATAAACAAATTATCAACCAGATATCAATATCAAATAACGAATTTTTAAACATTGGTTGGTAGAAAAGTAACTGCCTTTCGTCTAATACTTTAGATTATTACAGAACTAAAGTCTACATTTGTTAAAAAATTATAAACATAACCATGTTAGAAATTCTTAAAAGCTTTGAAAGTAAATTTGGTTCCTTGAAAAAGAAAGGACTTAGAATTGAAGGTTTAACAATGATTGATCCCAAAAGGAGAAAGCATGTTATTAATATTTCAAAGCCGTTTTTATTTGATAATCGTTTGTTGCCAAAAACTTATGAGGGAATAGAAATTAAATCTAAAATTGAAGGTGGTTTGCCCGAAGAATTTAAAATACAAAAGGAATCCACTGTGAAAGAATATTTATGGGCTCCAAATAAATTTGAAAAATATGTAGATCGTTGTGCTGATGACATTAAAAAACAATTTGGAAATCCAGATATGTCTCGTAAAGAAATGTTAGATGCCTTGGCTTTTGGAAGTTTTGAAGACCATATTAAAAAATCTACAATGTTAATGAAAGAAGGCAAGATCCCAGCTTTTAAACTCAACTAAATTAAAGCAATTAATAGGGAATAATTAAGGGTTAGACTTTTTAATTTGCTTGATATCCTCTCAGAAATGAGGGGATTTTTTTTATTTAAAATATAATATCTTTATAAGCATTTCAAAAAATGATATTAAATTTTATTCGAACAAATCATAAATTAATATTGGAATGGCTAAAAACTATTTTGATATCATTTATTTGCGTCTTAATAATCCGAACCTTTATTTTTGAGATATCACCCGTTACCTCTCCTTCTATGGAAAAAAGTTTATTGACTGGTGATTTTATGTTAATTAATAAATTATCTTATGGCCCTCGCTTACCCAAAACCATTTTGAGTATTCCTTTTGTTAATCAAAAGTATTTTTCAAAACTTATTATGTTGCCATATTTAAGATTATTTGGAACTCCTGGTGTTGAACGAAATGACATCATCGTATTTAATTATCCTTTGGAAGACGATTTACCAGTTGATCATAGATCTTATTTTGTGAAGCGTTGCATAGCCATTCCTGGCGATAGCATAAAAATTATTGATGGCGATACGTATATTAATCATGAAAAAACTGAGGATAATCAATCATTTCAATTTAACTACCACTTAAAGTCAGAAAAAGAACTTGATTCTACTTTCATTCAACACTTTAAGTTATTTGAAGGTGGTAAAATTTCAGAAAATAATGATTATTCATTTACCTTAACAAATAACTTAGTTGACACCTTTAAAAGTAAAACGTTTATTTCCATCGTTGAAAAAAACAAAGAAAAAATAGGAATGTGGGACGAATTCGTTTTTCCGTTTAATGAATATTATAAGTGGAATGTTGACAATTTTGGTCCTTTAAAAATTCCACAAAAAGGAGACACTGTTAAATTAGATTCTACAAATTGGTGTGTTTATGAAAGAATTGTTACCCAATATGAAAATAATGATGTTGAAATAAAAAACGACAGTCTATTTATTAATAACAAATATTCTAACTACTATGTCATTAAACAAAATTATTACTTTATGATGGGTGACAATAGACATAACTCTCAAGATAGCCGTCATTGGGGATTTGTACCAGAAGACCATATCATAGGAAAAGTTTCACGTATAGTTTTTTCTATAGACAAATTATGGGGAGATGGCATCAGATGGAACAGACTATTCAAAGCTGTAAAATAAATGGCTCAGGCGGTTTTACTTTCTACAGCTTACTTACCATCCGTTTTTTATTTAAAACAAATTCTGAAACATGAAATAATCGTTTTAGAGAAATTTGAATATTTTGAAAAACAAACCTATCGAAACCGTTGTGACATCACAAATGCAAATGGAAGATTATCACTCAGTATTCCTTTAAAAAAACAGCAAACCAAAGAATTAATTTTTGAAAAAAAAATATCATACGCGGAAGATTGGCAAAAAAATCATTGGCGCACATTGGTAAGTGCATACCATAATTCACCTTATTTTGATTTTTTTCAAGATGAATTTAAGCCATTATATCACACGCAGTGCGACTATTTATTTGAATTTAATTTTCAATTAATTGAAACTATTTTAAGGATATTAAGAATTAAAAAAGATATTCGTTTTACACAAAACTATCAGTCCGTTTACCCTGATATTACTGACCTCAGGACAGCAATAAATATGGACGCCTTAAAAATGCCATTTGACTTTAAACCTTACTATCAAGTCTTTTCAAATAAAATTCCTTTTCAAAAAAATTTAAGTTGTATTGATGCCTTATTTAATATTGGCTTAGAATTGAAAGATTTACTGGAGTTTCCCCATTATTCTAATCAAAGTTAAAAAATAATTGGAACTCATTGGGCGGTTTTGATTTTTTATTAATAGGTGCGTTAGATGATTTGAGTAAATTGTAGATGCCATCAGCCATAGAATAGCAAAAGAA
>JBKDJY010000171.1:0-19137 GCA_046345275.1 Bacteroidota bacterium | reverse complement strand
TAAATTATCAGCGGTTTCGTTAAGGAAGGCAAAAGCGATGCAACGAAAATCGCCTTAAAATTTTAAAAGGGTTTTGCCTACTTTTGCCCTCAAAAGTAGGGAAAAAGAAATTCTGAGTTTTTGAGCAAGCTCTAATTATTTATTCATATTGGAATAAAAAAAGATGCACAGGCTGTTGTCGAATCTTTTTTTAAACATTTCGCTTAAAAATGTCAAGAAATAACCATCAAAAAGAAATCGTGAAAGTAATCTAATCTACATTATCATGTAAAAAAGAATTATTGGAACGAATTTCTATTTGTTTTTTATCACTCTCACCCAATGTAAATCTTGATACTTGAGATTCGTTTGAAGGAGTAGAATTAATATCTAAACTAATTTGTTTACGCTGCCAGGCAGATTCTTTTTCTAAATGAGAGAGCCCGTCTGGAGTTTTCATTTTAAGTGTTAATTCCTTTAACTTTTTTATTCGTTCTTGAGCTAGTAAAATTTGTTCTTCTCTTGTTATTTCTTCACTTGTTTTTTGAATGAGTTCTTCATTCGAATTTTCTGAAACATCATTCACGATAAATTGAGATTTATTGTCATTAGTTGTTTCTATTGAATCGTCGAATAGTGGCAAAACAATTTTTGTATTTTTTATAAGTTCTTCATCTGACGATTGTGCTTTTTTCTCTGATGGATGATTTTCAAAAGAAATTATATCATTTTCTTTTTTGCTAGAAATATTGTTATCACTTGTAGTATTTTTTGTAAAAATAAACGGTTCATTATTTTCAATTTCTTCAATAATTGAAGTTTGAGTTGATTCATTGATTGTTAAAATTGGGTCATCAAATTTCACTAATTTTCTTTCTGGTTTAAAAGGTGTTTCATAACCGCTATTCATTTTAGAATTAAAACCAGTTGCAATAATCGTCACTGAAACATTATCTCCTAAGGATGGATCAGTTCCATAGCCAGTAATTAATTCTGTATGACCGCCAGCAGATTCTTGAATAAAATCAGTTATTTCTCCAAATTCATCCATTTCAATATCATCGGTTCCACTCATGATATTAAGTAAAACATGACGTGCACCACTGATATCATTGTCATTTAAAAGGGGAGAAACTAAAGCTTTTTCAACAGCTCTTAATGCTCTTTTTTCTCCGCTTGCTATTGCTGAACCCATGATGGCAACTCCACTATTTTGCATCACAGTTTTCACATCATTAAAATCAACATTTACATGCATGTGCAAGCTTATTATTTCTGCTATACTTTTTGCAGCATTGGTTAAAACATTGTCAGCATGAGCAAAAGCTTCAGTCATTTTTAAACTGCCATAGATTTCACGAAGTTTGTCGTTACCAATTACAATTAAAGTATCAACGTATTTTTTCATTTCTTCTAAGCCTTTTTCTGCTTGCTCTCTTCGTTTTTTACCTTCAAACGTAAATGGTATAGTTACGATACCTACTGTTAAAATACCTAATTCTTTAGCAATTGAAGCAATAACTGGTGCTGCCCCCGTACCTGTTCCGCCTCCTAAGCCTGCTGTAATAAACACCATTTCTGTATTATTCTTCAAAATGTTTTTTATTTCATCAATACTTTCTAATGCAGAATCACGGCCAATTTCTGGTTTTGCACCTGCGCCTAAGCCTTTCGTAAGAGAAGTCCCTAATTGGATTTTATGAGATACAGGACTTTTAGAAAGTGCTTGTTTATCGGTATTACAAACGATAAAATCCACGCCTTTAATTCCTTGTTTGAACATATGATTAACAGCATTGCTGCCACCACCGCCAACGCCAATTACTTTAATAATTGAGCTTTCTTCGTTTTCTGGTAAATCAAATTGCATCATGATAGTTTATTTTTTGTTATTTGTGGTTAGTGTTATGAAAGGAGTTAATCTAAGTCGTCTGCGATCCAATCTTTTGTTTTATTAACGATATCAGCGAAAAAACTTCCTACTTTTTTTGTTGAGTGTCCAATAATCTTTTTTTCTTTTTGATTTGTATTTTTTTCACTGGTATCTGTGATTACTTCCTCTTTCATTTTATTGGAATTGGCTTTGCGAGATAATTCTCTTTCGTTTTTCTCGATTCCCTTCATCACTAAACCAACTGCTGTAGCATACATTGGATTTTTTAGTTCATCGTCGGCACCAGATAAATGTTCGTTTGGTGTTCCGATGCGACAATCCAAACCAGTTTGAAGCATCACCAACTGAGGCAAATGCTTTAAGAGAGAACCACCACCAGTAACAACGATGCCAGCCGCAAGTTTACGCTCGAAGCCTGAATTTTTTATTTCAAATAATACAAATTCTAAAATCTCTTCCATTCGTGCTTGAATAATTTGAGCTAAGGTATTGACAGAAATTTCTTTGTGTGGTCGACCTCTTAACCCAGGAATTGAGATGACTTCATTGAGTTGATTTTCTTGAGCCAAAGCCGAACCGAAACGTTGTTTTAATTGTTCAGCATGAGTTTTTATGATGCCACATCCTTCTTTAATATCTTCTGTAACAATGTTTCCGCCAAAAGGAATCACTGCGGTGTGACGAATAATTCCATCATAAAAAATCGCTATATCCGTAGTTCCACCGCCTATATCAACCAACACTACGCCTGCTTCTTTTTCTTCATCACTTAAAACAGCATCAGCACTTGCCAGAGGTTCAAGATGTAAATCAACAGTTGTTAATTTAGCCCTACTTACACATTTAAAAATATTTTTGACAGCAGACACTTGGCCTGTAATGATGTGAAAATTTCCTTCTAATCTCATTCCAGAATGTCCAATTGGATTTCTGATGCCGCCTTCGTTGTCAATGATATATTCTTGAGGAATAACATGAATGATTTCCTCACCTGGACTCATTACTAAGCGATGCATATTTTCAATTAACTGATCAACATCGTTTTGATTAACTTCTATGTCTAATGTTTTTCTGGTAATCATGCCACGGTGCTGCATACTTTTTATGTGCTGGCCAGCAATGCCTACAATGACTTCTTCAATATCTATATCTGCTTTATCAGCAGCAATTTTAATTGCAGCGTTAATCGAATCAATTGTTTGTTCAATATTTGCTACAACTCCTCGCTGCACACCCAACGATTCTGACTTACCAATACTTAGTATTTCTACTTTTCCAAATTGATTTTTGTAGCCAACAATGGCGGCGATCTTCGTGGTGCCAATATCAAGCCCTACAATTAAATCACCTATGATGTTTTCTGTTGTTGTTTGTTTATCGCTCATAAAGCATTTATTTTTTTAGTGCAAACTACTTGATTTTTATATTTTAAATTAATTGTTGAATATTTGTTCCACCCATCAGTTTTATTTAAACCATCTATAAAAAATTGTTTTAATTTTTTAAATTTTTCATCAATATCAATTGCATCACCAAATATGACTTTGTGATTTCCAATGGCTAAATACATTTCTACTTCATTTTCATTTGTCATATTTATTTGATGAACAAGATTTTTTAAGACACTATCTTTTTCAATGTAATTGCATAATACATAAATATCATCTAACACACTCAATTTACGATAAGTCTCGCTGTTTATAATTTCATTAACAGAAACCTTAACTCTTTTCGCAAAGGGTTCATTAATAAAACCAGTTGCTACAATTACCCTAGCAGTATATTTTTCATTTAAAGGCATTAATTTTGATTTTGTATCGATGTAATAGCTTTCTCCATCCGTATTAAAAATTCTAACTAAAGGCGTTCTTTGAATCACTTCAATGTCAACATCTCCATTTATATCAACTGATACCTCAGCTTTTTCAATCGCTGGATGAGCATCTAAAGCTTTTTCTATTTTAGTAATGTCTACGCTTTTTATTTTTGAATTTAAAATATGTTCTTCTCGCTTCGTTAAAAAAAGTTTAACATCATTGACATCGATAAATGAATTTAAATCAGTATTCTCAATTTTAATATTCAAACTTTTTACCTCAATGTTTTTTTGATTGCTTGAGGTAAATGCCAGTGAAGCTATCAATCCAGATAATGCAATTATCCAAACTACAACACTAATTATTTTTTTATTTATTTTCATTTAGTTTTCATTTTATTTAATTGTAACAGTTTCAATGCTACTTCTTAAATAACTTTCTATTGGTTCAATTAAAGTGTCAATATCTCCTGCCCCCAGCGTCAATATGACTTCATTCTTTCTTGATTTTAAAAATTCAATTACATTTTCTTTTTCAACCAAAAATTTATTTTTACAAATCATTTTATCAAGTAACATCTGTGAATTTATTCCCTCAATTGGTTGTTCGCGCGCCGGATAAATTTCTAATAACACACATACATCTAATAAATCCAAGCTTTTAGCAAACTCATCCGAAAAATCTTTTGTGCGAGAAAATAAATGGGGTTGAAAAATGCCAGTAATGATTTTGTTAGGATACAATTGTTTAGTCGCAGTTATAACTGCATTTAATTCTTCTGGATGATGTGCATAATCATCTATATAAACTAAAGTTTTTGATTTTAACCGATAATCAAATCTTCTTTTCACACCTTTAAAAGAACGTAAGGCTTTATTTATAGCGTCACCTTTAACACCCAACTGTTGCGCAACTGCTACTGCTGCTATCGAGTTTTCTACATTATGTAAACCTGGCAAACCAATTGCCACGTCGCTTACCGATTCTATGATACTATTGATGTTGTAACAAAATTCGCCATCAACAATTTTTATAGAATTTGCAGAAAAATCTGTATCTAAATTTAGGGAGTAGATGAATCTTTTAACTTTGATATTCAAATCGTTATCAACAGCTTTTTTAACAATTAAAATTCCGTTTGGTTGGACTTGAGAAGCAAATTTCTCATAGCTTTCGTACATGGCATTTTTATCTCCATAAATATCTAGATGATCTGGATCTACGCTCGTGATAACTGCAAAATAAGGATTCAAAGTTAAGAATGAGCGGTCGTATTCATCAGCTTCCACAACCACATAAGCATTGGTATCATTGGCATCACCTAACAATAAATTTGTTTCATAGTTTTGAGAAATTCCGCCTAAAAAAGCAAAACAATTTATACCAGCCGTTTTTAAAAGATGAGCTACTAATGTTGTTGTGGTAGTTTTGCCATGCGTACCTGCAATTGCAATTGTTTTAAATTGTTTTGTTATTTCTCCTAATACCCAAGCTCTTTTTTGTAAATTAAATTCTTCTTGTTTGATAAATAATAATTCTTGGTGATGATGAGGAATAGCAGGTGTATAAATAAATAAAATATTTTTTTTATCATAAGTAGAAATAATTTTTTTTAATAAATCTAAATCTTCTTCAAAGTGTATTTGTATTCCTTCAGATTTTAATTCTTTTGTTAGATTACTTTCAGTTTTATCATAGCCATAAACAGTTTTACCATAGTGGTTAAAATACCTTGCTAAAGCACTCATCCCAATACCTCCAATTCCAAAAAAATAATATAGCTGATAATTTAAAATCTTCATGATGATTGATAATTTGCTAGTTTCAAAACTTCATTGGCAATAAGATGAGTTGAGTTTGGTAAGGCAAGTGTGCCTACATTTTTGCTCAGTTCAATTAATTCTTCTTCATTGTTTAATAACGAAATTATTTTATGAATTAAACTATTTTTAGCATCACTTTCTTTTATTAGGACTGCAGCATTTTTTAAAACCAAAGACATGGCATTTTTTGTTTGATGATCCTCTGCTGCACTTGGTAAAGGAATTAAAATGGATGGTTTTGAAACGATACATATTTCTGAAATGGCTCCTGCACCTGCCCTAGAAATTACTAAGTCAGCTACTGTATAAGCATAATCCATTCTAAAAATAAAATCATACGGTTTTATGTATTGTGTGGAATGAGATAATGCCTTTTCATTTGCAATTTCAAAATATGTTTTTCCTGTTTGCCAAATGAGTTGAATGTTATGATCTGAAAATTGTTTTAATCCTAAAGCAATGGCTTCATTAATTCCTCGGGCACCAAGACTACCGCCGATTACCAAAACAGTTTTTTTACTTTTATCTAAATTGAAAAATTGATAGGCTTCATCTTGATTAATATTTCTATTTAAAATATCTTGCCTAACAGGATTACCTGTTAAAACAATTTTTTCTTTATCGAAAAATTTTTCCATTCCATCATATGCAACGCAAATTTTATTTGCTTTTTTTGATAAAATTTTATTGGTAATACCAGCGTAAGAATTTTGTTCTTGTAATAAAGTGGGAATTCTTTTGCTTGTAGCTGCTTTTAATAAAGGTCCAGATGCATAGCCACCAGTTCCGATAACAACATCTGGTTTAAACTCATCTATTATTTTTCGGGTTTGCAGTAAACTTTTTAAGATTAAAAATGGCAACTTAAAATTAGCCAAACTAAAATTTCTCTGAAAACCAGCAATGGGAATACCAATAATTTTATATCCAGCTGATGGAACTTTTTCCATTTCCATTTTTCCTAAAGCGCCAACAAATAGAATTTCAACTTTAGGGACTAATTTTTTCAACTCATTAGCAATTGCTATTGCAGGGAATATGTGACCGCCTGTGCCACCACCACTCAAAATAACTTTTAGAGATTTTCCCATTTTAATTTAGCACCTATTAATTATAAAATATTTTTTTCGTTTTAATTTTTTTTCAAAACTTTTATTGATTCTTCATTTTCATAGCGTCGATATTTTTAATTGTCTGTCCATGCCTTAATTTAAAGGTATACCGAACCAAGTTACTTTGTAAAACATAGATTTTCTTGCAGATTTACTTTTACTTAAATATAATTTTAACCAATCTTGTTGTTCTTTCATTTGTTTTGAAGCATCCTCAATTGATTTTGTAAGTTGTTTAATCATATTAACAGTATTGAAATCTTTGGTAGAAATTTCTCCTAACTTATTTTTTGCTTCCTTAAGTTTATTGTCAGAAACATCAAGCATATTTTGTATTTCAGAGTCAGTTTTCATTGGAGTAAATTGTTTGTTTCTGTAATTTATAAATTCGTTTAAAACATTTATTGCTTCGTTGTAGTCAAGAACAGATGAATTATATAAATTTATAGTTTTGCTTTGTCTGTCATTTTCTATTTCTAATTTTAGATGTTTAAGCCTGTCAAACACTAATGAGTTTTTTACTCCATTTTTTTCTACTCGATATGCAGATGAAATTAACTGGTCAATATGAGTTTGCTTTTCAAATAATTGAATTGTGTCTTTGAAATTAAAGAATGGTTTAGTTTTATTTTGTTGTGTTTTGCCTTCATAAAATTCTTGGTTTGTAATTGGGTAATTTAGAAACTGCCACAAATAGTCAAATGGAATATGAGATTTGATAATTGTTGTTGGGCTTGATTTATAATATTCGTTGTTTATTTTTTTAAAAAACTTTCCGCCATTTACATAACCTGAACCCCAAGTTGGGTCAAATAGAAACCAAGAGCTGTCAATAAGTGCAGCACTCCAGGCGTGTGGAATATAGTCTGTAAATCCATTTTGTTTTGTGTAACCTTCAATTACAAAAGACTTAATTCCTGTTTTCTTGCAGATGTCTGTAAATAATGAGGCATAATTTTCGCAAATTCCTTTTCTTGTCCTAAGTGGTTTTAATATTTTTTCTTCTTTCTTTTCGTAAAAATTTATTGCAAACATATTGTCAATGTCATATTGAATATTTGATGCAACCCAAATAAATATTGCTCGGGATTTGTCTTTCTCAGTAGAAAAGTTAGAATTAATGTAGCTTGCAATACGGTCAGTAGTCTTTGTCAATGAATCGGGAAGTTGCAATGCTTTTTTGTCAATGGCAGAAAAATCATTTACTGTAGTCTTTTGAGCAAAAATTGTCTGTGTTCCTACGATAAAAAGAAATATAAATTTTAAGAGTTTCATTCTGTCGTCTGTGTTATGTTTTTTGTATTTTTTGTAATCATTGTAGTTTTTTTGGAACGTTTTGGTTGCGCATAACTAAATGGTTTTAACCTGTACTTTTTTATATTGTTGTTTCTTTTTCATCATTAACTCTGCTGACACTTAAAATAATTCCGATTGAAATACAAGTGAACCAAACTGATGTTCCTCCCATACTTACCAATGGTAATGGCTGGCCTGTTACAGGAAATAAATTAACTGCAACTGCCATGTTTATTAATGCCTGAAATACTAAACTGAAACTTAATCCAATTGCGACAAGACCTCCAAATGGTTTTTCTGAATTTCTTAAAATTCTTATCCCTCTAAATAATAAAATCATGTATAAAAAAATTAAAATGAAACCAGTTATTAAGCCATATTCTTCAATGATGATGGCGTATATAAAATCAGAAGATGCTTGTGGCAAAAATGCTCTTTGTGTGCTATTTCCTGGACCTTTTCCAATAATTCCACCTGTTGCGATAGCAATTTTTGCTTGATCGCTTTGATAATTATTTTTAGAGTCTCCACTGCTAAAATTTTCGATCCGTGATTTCCAAGTTGCTCCTCGTGAAATTAAATCAGGAAATTGATAAATAATTAAACCTAAAAATACAGCAAACACAATACAAGCTCCCAAGATGTAAGTTATAAATTTGAATTTTATTCTTCCTACAAACATTAAGAATAAACAGTTTACAAATAACAAAGCCGCCGTAGAAAAATTTGCAGGAAGTATTAATAAACAAATAAAACCAACAGGCAATAAAATATATTTAAATAGAGACTTAAAGTCATCTAATTGATTTTGTTTTAAAGTGAGTGTGCGCGCCACAAAAATTAGTAAGATAATTTTTGCTACGTCAGAAGATTGAAATGTTAATCCTAACCCTGGTATTGCAATCCATCTGCTTGCATCTCCTGCGCTTACTCCTTTTAATAATGTAAATAATAATAATGGAACAATTAAAAACATTCCAATTTGAGCAACTTTTGAAAACAAGGTGTATCTTATTTTATGAATAAAATACATGATTGCGATGCCACAAATAATTAAAAAAGAATGTTTAAATAAAAAAACTTCGGCATTACCTTGTTTGTATTTATGAGCCAATGTTACAACGGAACTATACACTACAAGCACTGAAAGTAAAGACAATAAAAATACGATTGCCCAAATTACCCGATCTCCTTTTAGGTATTTAAATACGTTCATTTTGTTACACTTTTACCTTTAGAAAAATTTAGTTACTCTATTTTTGAAACCAATTCTTTAAATTTATTTCCTCTGTTGATGTAATTATCAAAAGGATCATAACTTGGACAAGCTGGTGAAAACAAAACGACTTGATTTTTCAGTGCACGATTTTTTGCTATAGATACAGCATTTTCTAAATTATCAATTACTATTACCATCACATGTTTATTAAAGATGTTTTTTATTTCTGGTAATCTTCTACCATAATAGATTACAGTTTTAATATTGTAATAGTTATCAAATTTAAACCAAGCGTAATCTGTTTTTAAATCGTCTCCTCCAAAAATTAACACTAACTCTGCGTCAATTGAATTAATATTTTCAGCAGACAATTTTGCAGAAATAGATTTTGAATCATTGATATATGTAATACCATTTTTAGTATCAACAACCTCCATGTTATGTTCAGTATTTCTTTTAAAAGATTCTAGTTTAGAAATCGGTATTTCTTTGATGATGTGTTTCATTTATAAACTTCTTACAGATTTTTTAAATTGAGCTCCTCTATCTTCGTAATTTTTAAACAAATCAAAACTTGCACAAGCAGGTGATAATAAAACGACATCGCCACTTTTTGCCAATTTGTTTGAAACATCAACTGCTTCTTGAGCTGAAGTTGTTTCTACAATGACTTCAACATATTTTTTAAAAGCTTTGATGATTTTTTTATTATCTAATCCTAAACAAACGATGGCTTTAACTTTTTCATTAACCAACGTTGTTAATTCTTCATAATTATTTCCTTTGTCTTGTCCACCAACAATCCAAATAGTAGGTTTATTCATGCTCTCCAAAGCATACCAAGCTGAATTGATGTTTGTTGCTTTTGAATCATTTATAAATTCTATGCCATTTACATTGGCAACAAATTCTAAACGGTGTTCAACATTAACAAAATCTTCCAGACTTTCGCGAATAATATCTTTTCGGATATTGACTATAGTGGCTGCCATCGATGCAGCCATTGAGTTGTAAACATTGTGCTTTCCAGCAAGTGCTAATTGTTCAATTGTCATAATTAAGGGTTTAGGTTTATTATTATAGTTAAGGGTTATTTTATTTTCTTTTAAAAAAGCTCCGTTTCCTTCAATCGTTTTCTTAATACTGATTGGAATCTTTTCTGCTTTTATCGAAATATGATTTAAATAATCTTCTATCACTTTATCGTCGGCACAATAAATAAATGAATCATTACATGTTTGGTTTTGTATCACACGAAATTTAGATGCTACGTAGTTTTCGAATTTGAATTGATATCGATCTAAATGATCAGGCGTTATATTTAATAAGACAGATATATCAGCTTTAAAATTAAACATGCCATCTAATTGAAAACTGCTTAATTCTAATATATAGTAATCGAAGTTTTTTGTTGCAACTTGATAAGCAAAGCTTTTTCCTATATTACCTGCTAAACCTACATTGTAGCCAGCTTTTTTAAAGATGTGATAGGTCAATAAAGTGGTGGTTGTTTTTCCATTACTGCCAGTGATACAAATGGTTTTTGCATTCGTGTACCTTCCCGCAAATTCTATTTCTGAAATAATTGGAATATTTTTTTCTTTAGCTTTTATAATTATATCAGCGCTATCAGGTATGCCGGGGCTTTTAATAATTTCATTTGCATTTAAAATTAAATCCTCCGAATGCATTTCTTCTTCAAAAAGAATTTTATGATTTACTAACTCTGTTTTATTTTTTTCAGAAATTTTGTGATTATCAGATACAAAAACTTCAAATCCTTTTGTTATTCCCAGAATTGCACTTCCCAATCCACTTTCACCTGAGCCAAGAATGACTAAGCGCGATTTAGTTTCAGTTATATTTTTGTGAGAGTTCAATTTAATTTTATCTTAATTTCAGTGTTACGATGGTAAGTACGGCTAGCATAATGCCAATTATAAAAAAGCGCATGACAATTTTTGATTCATGAAATCCTGATTTCTGATAATGGTGGTGTAGTGGCGCCATTTTAAATAAACGGTTTGCTTTTGCAAATTCAAGTCCATTTTTTTTTCGTTGATATTTAAAATAGAAAACTTGCAGAATCACAGATAAATTTTCAATTAAAAAGACGCCACACAAAATGGGAATTAATAATTCTTTTCTGATAGCGATGGCGTACACTGCAATAATACCACCTAAGGCCAAACTACCCGTATCACCCATAAAAACTTGAGCGGGAAAGGAATTGTACCACAAAAATCCAACACAAGCACCAACAAATGCCGCCATAAACACAACAAGCTCGCCCGAATTAGGAATGTACATGATGTTTAAATAATCTGCAAAAATTGTATTACCACTTACGTAAGCTAAGATTCCTAGAGTTACACCGATAATCGCACTGGTGCCAGATGCTAAACCATCAATGCCATCCGTTATGTTTGCTCCATTCGAAACGGCTGTTATTACTAAAATTACAATTGGTATAAATATTAACCAACCATATTTAATTGCATGATCTCCCAAAAAAGAAAGTACTTGGGTATAATCAAATTCATTATTTTTTAAAAAAGGAATGGTTGTTTTAATTGTTTTAATAGGCTTAGAATCGTACTTTGAAGCGTTGCTTTCAGTATAATTCCAATTCGTTTCATCAACACCATTATGAATAACAATGCTTTTGTTTTGTATCAAATTTTTTTCTTTGATAACAACATCTGGATGAAAATATAGGACTGCTCCTACAATTAATCCAATTCCAATTTGTCCAACCACTTTAAATTTACCTTCTAATCCTTCTTTATTTTTTTTAAAAACTTTTATATAATCATCTAAAAATCCAATTAAACCAAGCCAAATGGTTGTTATGAGCATGAGTAAGATATATGTATTAAATATTTTTGTAAATAATAAAGTCGGGATGATAATGGCGCCTAAAATTATTAATCCACCCATGGTAGGTGTACCAGCTTTTTCGTTTTGTCCTGTAAGGCCTAATTCTCTTATTGTTTCGCCTATCTGTTTCTTTTTAATTAAAGCAATGATGCGTTTACCAAATACCATTGAAATGATGAGTGATGATAGCAAAGCCAAAGCAGCTCTAAATGAAATATATTGAAAAACACCAGCTCCAGGAAAGTTAAACTGTTGATCTAAGTATTGAAATAAATAGTAAAACATAGCTTATATTTTGTTTAATTCAAATAATTCTTTTAATATTTCAAAATCATCAAAGTGGTGTTTTACACCATTTATTTCTTGATATTTTTCATGACCTTTTCCTGCTATTAATAAAATATCACCCTCTTTTGCAAAAGATACAGCCACTTTAATGGCTTCTTTCCTATCACTTATTCTCAACATATTTTTTGTTTCAACAGGCGATAATCCTTCTTGCATTTGATTTAAAATTTCTTCCGGATTTTCGCTTCTAGGATTATCACTTGTCAAAATGGTTTTATTGCTGTATTCACAAGCAATTTTGGCCATCACAGGACGTTTGCCGACATCTCTATCTCCTCCACATCCCACTACAGTTATAACTTGTTCAGCACCAGTTCTTATATCTTTGATAGTTGCTAAAACTTTTTTCAATGCATCAGGAGTGTGTGCATAATCTACGATGGCAATAATTCCTGTTTTAGATTTAAGATATTGAAAGCGTCCCTCAACGGCATTTAGGTTACTAAGTGTAGTAAGTACATGTACTTTATCTTGTTTTAATAATTGTGAAATGGCATATACCAATAATGCGTTGTAAGCATTGAATTCTCCAATTAATTTTATCCACACTTCTTGATTTTCAATATTAAGAAGTAATCCGTTTAAATGATTTTCAATTATTTTACACTTGAAGTCAGCTATTGATTTTAGGGCATAGGTATATTTTTTTGCTTTGGTGTTTTGTAACATTACCAAACCATTTTTATCATCTTTATTTGTTAAGGCGAAAGAATGAGAAGGTAGTTGATCAAAAAATATTTTTTTTGCTTTAATGTATTCATCAAAGGTTTTGTGATAGTCCAAATGATCATGCGTAATATTTGTAAAAGCACTGCCAGTAAAGCTTAATCCAGTAATGCGATGTTGAACGATTGCATGAGAACTTACTTCCATAAAGGCATACTGACAACCTTGCTCAACCATTTTACTTAACAATTCATTTAAACTTAATGCGTCTGGAGTTGTATATTTTGAGGGAATAACTTGATTATTAATTTTATTTTCCACCGTAGATAATAAACCTACTTGGTAACCTAACCCTTTAAATAAATTATATAATAACGTCACGCATGTCGTTTTGCCGTTCGTTCCAGTTATTCCGATGAGCTTTAGTTTTTCAGAAGGATTATCAAAAAAATTACAAGCAATATATCCCAATGATTCTGATGAATTAAAAACTTTAATGTATGTTATATTTTCATGAATGTGTTGTGGAAGTCTTTCGCAAATAACTGCTACGGCGCCCATTTCTATTGCATTATTTATAAAATCATGCCCATCAACTGTAACGCCAACTGTTGCAATAAATAGAGAATCTTTTTTTACTTGACGAGAATCGAAAGCAACAGAAGATATGGCAAGATTTGTTGAGCCGACAATTTCTTCAAGTCTTGTTTTATATAATATGTCACTCAGTAGTTTCATGTTTTAACTTAGTATGAGTATTATTTTATCTCCTTTATTATATTTTTTTCCAACTTCCAAGGATTGTTTTTTAACCGAACCCACACCTGAAAGCGTCACATGTAAGCCATTATTTTCAAGTAAGTACAAAGCATCTTTAGCAGATAATCCATTTAAATTTGGAACTATTCCTTTTTTTAATTGGTTTTCTAAATTTGAATTTTCTATTGTTTCGTAATTTTTATTTTTGATATTAGAAGTGGCTGAATTTTTTGCAAATATGTTTTTTGCAGGCAGATTGAAAGATTTATATATTGATTTTAACTCTTCAGTATTAGATTTGATGGGGATAGGCGCATAAGTCAAAGTAGTTTTATTACCATTAGTGGACTCAATAAAATCTAAACTTGTTGAATAAACTTTTTCTGCTATTTCTTTAAATACTGGTCCTGCAACTAAACCACCATAATAGATCCCGTTACTTGGTGAATTTATAACTACAATACAGGTGTAGAGTGGTTTATTTGCTGGAAAGTATCCCACAAAAGATGCTTGGTATTTTCTTTCACCTGCAAATCCATAAGACGTTTGGCCAGCTACTTTTTTTGCAACCACATTTGCAATTTGTGCTGTTCCTGTTTTACCTCCTACTTTAAATGCAGTGATGTTCAAACCTTTTCCACTTCCATTTTCCACAACTCCTTCCAGCATTTTCTTTGCTTTGGCAATTGTTGATTTCTTTACAATTTGTTCACTGATTACTTCGGTGCTAAAAGTTTTAATTGTAACACCATTTTTTCTTATTTCGTTTTCAAATAGGGGGCGAACCATTTTTCCATCATTGGCAATGGCATTGTAAAAAGTCAAAATTTGAAGTGGTGTGATAAGTGTTTCGTAACCATAACTCATTTGAGGTAAGGTTAAACCTGACCAATCTTTGCTTGTTGTTTGTTTAATTAAAGGATGTGCTTCACCTGGAATCGATAACCCCAGTTTTTGATTTAAATGAAATGAATTTAATTTATCGACATATAATTGCGGATTTTTTGAGTAATATTTCATGATTAGTTTTGCTGCTGCGCAATTTGATGATACTTCAAAAGCCCTTTTTAAAGTCAATTCACTACTTTCTGGCTCATGAGAATCCTTAATGGTTTTATTATAATAGGTAACTTCTCCCTTTCTAACTTCAATTTTTTCATTTAAACTTAAATCGTAATCGTCAATAACGGCAAGGTAAGACGCCAATTTAAAAGTAGAGCCTGGCTCGGTAGCGAAGCCAATGGCATAATTTAAGTTTTCAAAATATGTATCCGTAGAATCTTTTCCATTACGAGTTAAATTTGCAATGGCTTTTATTTTTCCAGTTTTTACTTCCATTAACACTGCACATCCATGCGATGCATTATTTTTTATTAATGTTTTAAGTAATGCGCTTTCAGCCACATCCTGTATGTTTATATCGATGGTAGTATATAAATCACTACCGTCTTTTGGTTCAACTTCATTTTCGTCATTGATTGGTCTCCAAACATCTCCAGCAATCTTTTGCATTAATCGCTGTCCGCTAATTCCTTTTAGAATAGAGTCGTATGCACCTTCCAAACCAACTGGTTTAATGCCTTCTCTACTCATGCCAATGGTGCGAGCTGCTAATATTTGAAAAGGTTTTTCACGTTTATTGGTTTGTAGAGTTACTAAACCTCCTCGCTTACCATTTTTGATAATTGGAAATGTTTTTAATGTTTTTAAATCTTTATAAGAAACATTTCTTCTTATTACCACATATCGATCGCCTACTTTGCGTGCTTTTCTGAGTAATTTGCTGTAATAGTCGGCTGATTTATCTTTAAATAAATTAGCAATCATGTCGCTTAGCGAATCGATTTTATTTTCAAATAATTTTTTAGAAATCGATGGGGCGTTGATGTCTATGGCAACTTCGTAGTAAGGTAAGGACGTTGCCAATAAATTTCCATTTTCATCAAATATATTTCCTCGAACGGCTTCAATGGTTTTTAAATCTGTGGTGAGGGCTTCTGCCTTGGCTTTCCAATGTTCTCCTTCTTTAAATTGAATCACAAACATTTTATATAAAATAGACATTGCAAATACACAAAGCATCACATAAACTAAATAACTGCGAGATAATATGTCTTTTTTATGTTCCAATTCTATTATAAGCTATCGATTTCAATTTTTAAAGGCGCTACCACAGGTTCTTTTAAACTTAATTTTTCAACTCTTTTTGCAATTTCACTTTGCTTACTTATAAACATTAAGTCTGATTTAGATGAAATATATTCTGTTCTTAATTCTTTAATTTCATTAGTTAAGCGATTAACTTCTCTTATTTTATCATCTGCATAATAGCCATTCCCGATATAAAAAATTGCAATAGCGCCTAAAAACAAAAGGAAAGGAATCATTTCTAATGCTTTATCATTAGTCAGAAAAGAGCCGCCAAATATTTTAGATAATCCTTTTGCTAACACGCCCTTTTTTGCTTTTTTGGGACTAATGTTATTTTCGACTCTTTTGTTTTTTAAGATGTCTAATTCTTCAAGTTCTGCAACTTCCGATTGAGTTTGATTATCTCTAAATTTATTTGCCAATTTATTTATGCTTTATTTATAATCATATTATTGTTGATACTTTCTTAATTGCTATATTTTTAGGGCTACTCTTAACTTTGCACTTCTTGCTCGCGAATTTTCAGTAACTTCTTCACTGCTTGCAACAATCGGTTTACTTGTAACGGATTTAAAATATTTTTTTTTAGTTCCAAAAACTGCATCTTTTTCTTCTATTCCGTTAGTGTTTCCTGTTCTTATAAATTTTTTTACTAGTCTATCTTCTAAGCTATGATAACTCATTATAACCAAAGGGGAATTTGGTTTAAGTAAGTTGTAACATTGATTCAGACAATCTTTTAAAGCTTCTATTTCTTGATTAACTTCTATTCTGATTGCTTGATAAACTTTTGCTAAATATTTATTTGCTTCAAATTTTGGCGTACAATTAATAATCGCTTCATTAAATTTTATGGTACTATCAATTACTTTACTTACTCTATATTCAATGATGGTATTAGAGAGTTTAAAAGCGTTATCAACTTCACCATATTCTTTGAACATTTTGGTAAGTTGTTTCACATCATAAGTATTTAAAACATGATGGGCTGTTAAATTACTTTTTTGATTCATTCGCATATCTAAGGCTGCATCAAATCGAATCGAAAATCCACGCTCTCCTTTATCAAACTGATGCGATGAAACTCCCAAATCACCTAATATTCCATCTACTTTCGACACGCCGTATAATTTCAAATAATTTGAAATGTATTTGAAATTATGCGGAATAAAAGTCAATCTTTTGTCATCTGGAACATTTACTTTTGCATCATCATCTTGGTCAAATGAAAAAAGCTTACCATCTTTTGATAAATGCTTTAGTATTTCTTTTGAATGACCTCCACCGCCAAAAGTTAAGTCCACATAAATGCCATCATGTTGAATATTTAAATGTTGAATACAAGATTTTAAAAGAACGGGAACGTGATAAGCTCTAGTCATCACTTTCATCATTAAAACTTAAATTTCCTAGTACGTCTTGTGCTAACTTCTCAATATCTATATCCTGAGATAAGAAGTTTTCATATGATTTTTTATCCCATATTTCTATCACATTATTACTTCCTAAAACCTTTATATCAGTTGAAATACCTGCATAATCAACCAAGGATTTTGGCAACAAAACCCTTCCCGTATTGTCAGCATCAGCTCCTGTGGCTCCTCCAGTAAATTTCCTTACAAATACATCGTTGGATTTAATAAGCCTATTTAACTTGCTTAATTTTTTATTTAATCTATTCCATTCTTGAATTGGATAAAGCACCAAACATTTTTGATGAAGATTTCTATTAATTACAAAACCTTGATCAAAAGAATTTTCTAATTGCTTCCTTAAATTAATAGGAAACATAAAACGTCCCTTTGCGTCTACTTTGCAATCAAATTCTCCTATTAGGCTTGACATCAGTGGTTTTAGTGATAATTCGATCAAAAATATCATTTTTTTACCACTTATTACCACTTTATGTCATTTTTTACCACTTTTGTTGAAAATTAAAATTTGTGTTCATTAAAACCATTAAAAAATTCTAATAATAATTTTACTTTTTGGATATTCCAAATGCTATATTTTAATGATGTTTTACAGATTCGTAGAAAGAAAATAGTTGCTTAAATGAACTATTTTCAGATTTAGAGATATTAACAATAATATTACCTTTGCGCATTTTATATGGGAAATCAGAAATTTATTGATATTGAAAAGGTTTTAAAAGAAAAAGCCTATAAATTATACAAGTGGATGCCTCGTATAGCGATTAAATGGCTTAAAAAAAAGCTTCATGAAGATGATATCAATAAAACAATAAGTAATTTAAAGGATTTAAAAGGCTTAGAGTTCAACGAAATGGTTCTTAAGTCACTTGGAGCGACGGTGGAATCAAAAAATCAACATCTAATTCCTACGACTGGTTCAATAATTATTGCGGCAAATCATCCTTTGGGAGGATTAGATGGATTAGCCCTTATCAAATCAGTTGGTGAAGTTAGAAAAGATGTGCGTTTTTTTGTTAACGATATTTTAAAGAAAATTAAAAATTACGATGAAATTTTTGTGGCCGTTAACAAGGTTGGAAAAACATCAACTGGAAACCTACGAACCATGGAAGATGTTTTCAAAACTGAATGTGCCGTCTTATTTTTTCCATCTGGCTTAGTATCCAGAAAACAAAATGGTTTGGTTCGTGACCTTGAATGGAAGAAAAGTTTTGTGACACAGGCCATCGATCATAAACGGTTTATTCAACCAGTTTTTATAGAAGGAGAAAATTCTAAATTCTTTTACAATTTTGCGCTTTGGCGAAAAAGATTGGGTATTAAGGCAAATATAGAAATGTTATTTTTGCCAGATGAAATGTTTCACTCCAAAAAAGAAACAATTAAAATACATTATAGTAAACCATTTGACTCAGCTATTTTAACCAATCGTAAAACCCATAAAGAATGGTCTCAGTTAATTTATCAATTTGTATATTCTGAAGAATTTAGAAAAGATATTTCTTTCGAAGACTATATTAAAAACTTGTAATTCAGTTTTATTGAGTGTTACTATATAAACTTGATTTCATTATCGACTATTGGTTGAATTTAATTAGGTTTATTAGTAAGTAGTTCGTTAGGTGCAACCCTCCCTATTCCGGCGCGCATTAACTTCCAAAGCTAACGTTATATCACCCTACCAAATATAAATTTTCGTAAAATTGAAGGCTCTTTGCAAGGCCGATGTTCAGATTGTTGCGTGATAGCACGAGTGC
>JBKDJY010000170.1:0-12643 GCA_046345275.1 Bacteroidota bacterium | reverse complement strand
GTCTGTAATTCCTGAAAAATGTTTAACAAAATCCATTTGTGTTTTTTATAATACAAATACAGATTTTATTACTTTAATAAAGCTAAGTCGTTTTATAACTTATTGACTATGAGATGTTATTTATGCGGTTGCCCTGGCAGTAACACTTTTATTTGCAATGAACAGTCAGTCACAAAACAAAGCGCTAATCGAAGCGTTTAGTCAGTCCTACAATTATGAAGCAATTGCAAAATATGAAGCAGCCATCAGCGCTTTAAATGCTTTTTATAGTGATAAATCATACGAAATAAATTTACGATTGGGATGGATTCATTATCTTGCTGGTAAGAACAAAGAATCAATTGGTTATTATCAAAAAGCGATAGCATTGATGCCAGCAGCTACAGAGCCTAAATGGGCCATTATTAATGTTTTTACAAAAACAGAAAACTTTAACGAAATAGAAAAAATTTATTTATCCATTTTGAAACTTGATCCAAAGAATGCGACAGCTTCCTACAATTTAGGTTTAATATATTATTACCGTAAAGATTATTTCAGTGCTAAAAAATATTTTGATGTTGCGCTAAATCTTGCACCCTTTGCGTATAATAACTTGTTGATGAGTGCTTGGACAAATTATTTCTTGGGAAACAAGAACGAGGCTTCAATTCTATTTAATAAAACACTCTTATATAGCCCGAATGACAAATCTGCGCTTGAAGGTTTAAGTTTAATAAAATAAGCCAATCTTCAGAAATATCAAAAAAAAGAGTGTCTCGTTTTTTATGAAGACCTCAGTTTTTTATGAATAGAAAGGGAATCCCTATTTTTACGTTAAAAGTAAAATCAATTTCAAGCACTTTTAAAGCTTGTTTGTTTTTTTTACTTTTTACAACTTTTTACTTTTTTAGTAGCGCACAGGACACCATTAGTCCATTGGATGTTGAACAAAAATCTTTACAACTTTTTCAGGATAAAAAATGGAATGAGCTTATTCCTTTCCTGAAAAATGCTTCCAACAATGGTATTGATTACTTCTATCTGCAAATGCGCATGGGTATTGCTTATTATGAGAAGAAAAATTATTGTTTGGCAGAATCTCATTTTAAAAAAGCATTAAAGTATAGTAGTGCGGATGATTTAGCCCTTGAATACCTTTATTACTGCTATGTTTTTACTGGACGAAATGAAGCCGCAAGGATGTTGATAAAAACTTTTAATAAAAATCTTTCAGAAAAAATTGGTGCTAATAAATTATCTCCAATAAGTTTTATCATGCTGGAATACGGTACTAAAATTTCTGACAGCAGCTATTACTATGACAATGTAAAAAAGACTAACAGTATTTTTTATAATCCAGCCTTTTATGTTCAATTGGGGTTAAATCATTATATTAAAAATAGGGTCTCGTTATTTCATGCACTAACGCTTTACAATCAACAAAATTTTGTAGGAACTTTACATCAAAAACAATATTACCTCAAAGCTTCTATTCCTTTAAAAAGTAACTGGCTCATATCTCCTGCATTTCATGCTATAAATATAGATTTTTCAGGTGTCATAAATGTATCGCCTTCGATTCAAGAAACTTATACAACAAATAATAATTACTATGTGGGTTCACTCAGCGTTCAAAAAACCATAAAAAAATTTATTTTTTCAGCAAGTTATTTGGCATCAAATATTTCAAATGTGACACAGTACATCAGCAGCGGTTTTATTTCTTTCGCTCCTCTTGGAAACAGCAAAATTGTATTTGGTTGTACTGCTTATCTGAATACGGTAAACAGCTATTCAACTACAAATACTGCTTTTGTTCCTTTTGTTTATTTGGAGCCGTTTCATCGAATATCTTTAAAATTCAGTTATTTAAACAATACAGGAAATAATATCATTGAAGATAACGCCTATTTGGTAAACAACTCTCCCGATCTTACCAAATCAAGAATTGGAGTCCTTGCCAATTTTTTCATCAGCAAAAAAGTTTCACTCTATGCATTATATCAACTAGAAAATAAAAAAGAAAGTAATCAATATTTTAATTACAAATACAACATTATTCTTGCTGGCATAAAAATTATACCAAGCAAAAAATAAAACTGTTAGATTCATTCGATTTGTAAGCAATTTTCATGCTCTATTAGAATCTTTGATTTACAAGCACTTTTGAAATGGATATTTATCCTTTCGTATTTTCAAAAACTTAGATATTTTATTAGGTACAAGTGATTGAAGCTTTGAAAAAAATAAAAAAATTCTTGTCATCAAAACAAGATTGGTGCGTCATAACTATAAAGTTTCACTTAACTGTGCATCTGTTTCTCAATAACAGATGGATATTTCAAAGATGGAATAATAAAGATAAACAACATGAATCTTTGAATAATTGTTTAATGTTCCTATTTTTGTGAGTATATTTACATAAATGCTTTCAAAAAAATCAAAATACGCCATTAAATCATTAGTTATCTTGGCTCGACATGAGAACAAAGAACCTCATTTGAGAATTTCTGAAATATCAGAAAAAGGCAAAATCCCTAAGAAATTTTTAGAAGCAATACTTTTAGAATTAAGAAAGAATGGAATTTTGGGAAGCAAAATGGGAGTAAAAGGCGGCTACTTTTTATTAAAAAAACCCAGCGAAATTATTTTAACTGATATTATCAGATTAACTGATGGACCAATAGCGCTTTTACCTTGTGCAAGTTTAAATTTTTATCAAAAATGCGAAGATTGTAAAGATGAAACTACCTGCGGTATAAAAAAAGTAATGACTGAAGTGAGAATGGCAAGCTTAGTGATTTTATCCAATAATAGTATTGACGATTTAATTAAAAAAGAGAATAGACTTTTAAAAGTAAATTCTAAAAAATAATTTTTCATATACTAATACCGTTTCAAGTTTTATTTATTAATCATCTTTATAAATCAAATCAATTAAACACTTTCATTTGCTTTTCATGTATAAAACTAAAATTATTCTTATCAAAAGATGACATGAATCTTTCTCATTAAATCGGAGTGAAAATTATAAAAAAATGAATAAATAATTAGTCCAATATTTAGATATTGGATTTTTTTGTTTTACCTCTGGACTAATTTATTAATCGAACTCAGGTTAATACTATGCTGGTAAAAAATATTAGAACATAGAAGACAAAGGAAGACTGACCGTTTCTCTTTTTTTTCTTAATTACTATTGTTAATGGCGAAGGTGAGCAGTATGATCAAGGGGAATTAATCAGATGGTTGGGCGAAAGTGTTTTGTGCCCTACTAATTTATTACCAAGCGAGCGATTAAAATGGTTTCCCATAAATGCTCAATCGGCAAAACTAACATTCAATTACAAAGGTCTCTCTTTGTTTTTTATTGTCACTTTTAATGAAATTGTTGAGATAATTCAGTTGGAGACAAAGCGCTATATGGATTTGAAGAAATTAGAAACATGGATTATTAAATTAGCTGAGTATAAAGAAATAAATAATGTTGTTGTTCCAACTGCTTTTGAAATTTTTGTGGCGATTAAAAGAGGGAGACTTTAGTTATGCAAAATTTAACATTAAAAAGATTGAATATGATATTCCTCAAAAATTTTAGAAAATAAAAATTTCAATTTTCATTGCCTTAATACCCGCCCTTCTAAACATTAGCCAAATATTCAGTTTGAAATTATTTTGATAGTTTTTTCAAATAAAAAATTGTTGTAACTTAGTCTTTTTAGATATGAAATTATTTTTTCATTTGGGTCGATACTTTATCCTCATCAAACGTGTGTTTAGTAAGCCCGAAAAAACTTCAGTATATGTTAAGCAAATCATTTATGAAATAGATAATATTGGAATTGGCTCATTGCCCATTATTGCAATCATTTCTTTTTTTATGGGAGGGGTTATCACCATTCAAGCAGCATTTGGCTTTACAAGTTCGTTCATACCATTATACGCCTTGGGTTTTACTGCCAGAGAGTCGATGCTACTAGAGTTTTCACCCACTATTGTTTGTTTAATTTTGGCAGGTAAAATTGGTTCAAACATCGCCTCAGAAATTGGATCGATGAGAATTACTGAACAAATTGATGCTTTAGAAATTATGGGAATCAATTCGGCTGGGTATTTAATTTTACCAAAAATTTTAGCCTGTGTGCTTATTTTTCCTTTTTTAATTGCCATCAGTATGTTTTTAGGGATTTTTGGTGGTTATGTAATGGGAATTGCCACTGGCGCTTGTTCTTCTTATGAATATATTTATGGCATACAAGCTTTTTTTGAACCTTGGAAATTAAAATATTCATTTACAAAAGTTGTCACCTTTGCATTTTTAATTACTTCTATTTCGGCATATTTTGGGTATTATACACAAGGCGGAGCTTTAGAGGTTGGTAAAAGTAGCACCTCAGCAGTGGTGTACAGCAGCATTTTGATTTTAATTTTTAATTTCATCATAACTCAACTGTATTTTACATGATTGAAATTAAAAACATATCCAAAACGTTTGGAAATAATTTGGTTGTTGACAACGTTTCGTTTCAGTTTGAAAAAGGAAAAACCAATTTAATTATTGGCGAAAGCGGTAGCGGAAAAACAACCATATTGAAATTGATGGTTGGATTGCATCAAATTGATAATGGCGAAGTTTTATATAATGGTCAAAATTTTCCAACGCTTGGTGTAAAAGAAAAACAAGAAGTCAGAAAAGAAATAGGTATGTTATTTCAAGGTGGCGCGTTGTTTGATTCACAAACATTAGAAGAAAATATCTGCTTTCCTTTGGATCTGTTCACAAGTATGACTCATGAAGAAAAAATGGACCGTGTGAATTTTTGTTTAGATAAAGTACAACTTACCAACAAAAATAAATTATACCCGAGTGAGCTCTCTGGTGGAATGAAAAAAAGAGCTGCTTTAGCAAGAGCCATTTCTAACAATCCAAGTTATTTATTTTGTGATGAACCAAACTCAGGGCTTGATCCTAAAACATCAATTGTTATTGATAATTTAATACAAAGCTTGACCCACGAATTTAATATTACCACCATCGTTGTCACTCATGATATGAATTCGGTGGTGGAGATTGGAGAAAAGGTTCTTTTCATTTACAAAGGAAAACCATGGTGGACAGGAAACGGAAAAGAAATTTTAAAAACTACCAACCACGAATTAGTGGATTTTGTTTTTGCTTCTGGATTTATGAAAGAAGTTTTTAATGCCGTTAATAAAAGATAATTTTTTTTAATAGCTGATCTTTCTATTTTAAATTGGTTATATTTGTGCCGTAGTGGTTTTTGGTTAATACCAAAATTAAGAGGGAAAAAGGTTAAAATCCTTTACTGTCGCGCAACTGTAAGTGCTAAACGTTTTTACAAATTGCCATTGTTTATTTTCTGAAATAAACGAGAAGGTGTAAAAATTAAAGTACAAGTCAGGAGACCTGCCAATACATTGACACGCTAACCTTCGCGAAATGAGGTTGTGAAAATGCTAAAGACAAAAAGACTAACATACTTGGTGTATTGTGGTATTCTATTTTGGTTTGCCTCAACAATAAAATGTATGAATAAACTTCCCAAAAAAAATAGTTTATATAAAATTGCTATATATCTATTTTTTATCTGTTTTTTAAATATCCTTAAAGCGCAAACAACTGATACAGCGTCTTTGCATCTTAAAGAGGTGCAGATATTGGATTTTAAAGAACAGGCGATCCAGTCTTCAAAAAAAATCATGAAGATAGATAGCAGCATTTTAAAAATTTACTCGAATAATTCTTTAGCTGAATTACTATCTAATCAATCTAGTTTGCATATCAAAACTTACGGCAATGGAAATATTGCTACCAGTAGCTTGCGAGGAGGAAATGCAAATCACACAGCAGTATTGTGGAATGGATTATCCATCCAAAATCCAATGCTAGGGCAAACTGATTTAAGTTTGATACAAACAAACATTTTTGATGATTTGTCAATTGAACACGGTGGTGGAAGTGCAGCATGGGGAAGTGGTGCCGTTGGAGGAAGTATTCATTTAAAAAATACTGCGAAATTTAATGAAGGTTTAAAAACTAAAATTCAATCAAGTTATGGAAGCTTTGAAAATAAAAAATTAAATAGCTCAATCTTGTATAGTTTAAACAGAGTCTCTTCTCATACACGTTTTTATTTTAATCGTTCTGCAAATAATTATGCATATACAGATTCCTCAACTAGAGAAAACAGAATTCAAAAAACAAATCATAGTGATTATCAAAATAAGGGCTTTATGCAAGAAGTTTCTTTTTTATTGAATCCAAAAAATACTTTACAGGCAAGATTATGGTACAATAAAACTGAAAGAAACATTCCCAATTTTACAAATCAAATCAGTAAAAAAAATCAACTCGATCAAAGTGTAAGGTTCAATGTTGATTGGGAATTCAAAACCAAAAAATTAAATAGCACCATGCGTGTAGCTTATTTTAAAGATATTTTAAATTATAATGATAGCATTTCAAATGTATACAGCAAAAATTTAGTAAATACCTTTATCGCTGAAAATAATAATGATTACAAGCTTAAAAATAGTACCATTCACTTCGGAATTAATAATACGTCATATCAAACTGACACTAAAAATTATGACACCATACAAAAGCTTAATAAAATTGCGGTTTTTGTTGGCTATAAAATTCAATTGCTGCATTCTAAATTAAATTATTCCGTTTTTCTAAGAAAAGAATTTACCAATCAAATTAATATTCCTTACACAGGAAATTCAGGCTTATTTTATCACGTCAATAAAAATTTTTCTTTAAAAGTTAATGGCTCAAAATCTTTTAGGCAACCAAGCTTAAATGATTTATACTGGAACCCTGGAGGAAATGCCAATTTAAAACCGGAAGAAAGTCAAGAAATAGAAAGTGGTTTGGAAGTAACATTTAAAATAAAAAAAATACAATTGAACTTAGAAGGAAATTATTTTAATAGGCAAACTCAAAATTGGATTATTTGGTTACCATCCGAAAACAGTTATTGGTCGCCACGCAATGTTATGAAAGTGCATAGCAGAGGTGCCGAAACACGAACACAGATTTCTTATAGGCCTAAAAATAAACTAGTGATGGCCTTAGATGTCAATACCAGTTATGTTTTATCAACAAACAGTAAAACAATCAGTGACAATGATCTATCAAAAAATAAGCAAATCATTTATAACCCACGTTATAGCGGATATTTAACATATTTAATTCAATATAAAAATATGGCATTCATTTATAATTTTAATTATACAGGTTATAGATTTACATCAACCGACAATAACACTTGGTTGTTACCATATCAAATTTCAAGCTTAAAAATTTCCAGTCATTATGCATTTAATAAAATGGAACTCACTGTATTTGGTGGCTGCAACAATTTGTTTAATGTTAATTATCAAATTGTTTCAAACGCTCCAATGCCTTTAAGAAATTATGAAATCGGAATATCAATTCAATACTCAAAAAAAAATAAATCGTAAAACAATGAAAAAATCAATAATCAAAATAGCTTTAATTAGCTTTGCTTTATTAAATAAAAATATAAAAGCACAAACACCCGTTTCAATTACATTTGATTCTCCTACATTTAGTTTATCTCCAAATTCTTATTATAAAAACACTTCAGTAAATGATTGGAGTTCGGGCATTGCAAAATTTAGATATGTTTGGAATAATGCCTTTGGAGGTTACTGGGAATCTGGAACAGCCTACACGAATATAAAAGATACGGTTAATGGAACTTATACAAATTTATACGGAAGTATTACATATGGGGCCTATGATGGGGAAAATTATGCTACATCTCAAGCTGGAGCGGTCATTACATTTTCCAATCCATTAACTCAAGTATCAGGTTTCTTTATAACAAACACAACGTATGCTTGGAAAACCATTAAAAATGGAAATGCTTTTGCAAGAAAATTTGGAGACACAACAGGCACAAAATCTGGTGGTGCATATCCACAAGGAGGATATCCAGATTATTTTAAACTCGTTGTTTTAGGGTATAAAAATGGCGTTGTAAAAAATGATAGTGTTGAATTTTACTTAGCAGATTATAGATTTGCAAATTCATCTAGCGATTATGTCATTAAAAATTGGAGATATGTTAATTGCGTTTCAATAGGTGTGGTGGATAGTTTACAATTCAAATTAAGATCTAGTGATAATGGAAATTTTGGAATGAATACACCAGGTTTTTTTAGTTTTGATCATTTAACAACCATTAATACAGTTGGCATAACAGAATTAGAAAATTCTGAAAAATTTTTAGTGTTTCCAAATCCCGCCACAAATGAGGTCAATTTAAAATTTGACTCAAAAGATGAAACAGATATGTCAGTAGATGTGATTGACATAACTGGCAAAACAATTATGACGAAAACATTTCAAAGTGCATTAGGAAATAATTCCATCCATATTGATTTTGAAAATATAGAATCTGGCCTATATTTTATTAAAATATCTGATGCCAATTTTTCGAAACGAATAAAGATTGTAAAGCTATAAATGAAAATTTATTTTTTTGAATTTCTTGCAGTTATTGTTTTTTGTTCTTGTATAAAAGATCAGCCAAAAGAACCAAGTCATTCCGATGTAACAATAAGTGCTGGTAAATCTGTACTAATTATTAATGAGGGAAATTACGGTTGGGGAAATGCCAGCGTTTCCTTGTATGATCCAACAAATGATGGTGTTATAGCCGATTATTACAAAGAGCAAAATAATGGACTGATTTTAGGAGATGTCTGTCAAAGTATTACCAAATACAATGATAAATATTACATTGTTGTGAACAATTCTCATAAAATTGAAGTTGTAAATGCGTCCGACTTCAAAAAAATAGCGAGCATTACTGGATTTAATTCACCGCGATATTTTTTACCAATTACTTATAATAAAGCTTATGTGAGCGATTTGTACAAAAATTCAATTCAAATAGTAGATATCAATACAAATGCTATTATAGGTTCGATTCCTTGTATGAAAGGAACTGAAGAAATGATATCCATCTATAGCAAAGCATTTGTGATCAATCCAAATTCCAACTACTGCTATGTTTTAAATACAGCTAATGATGCCATTACAGATAGTTTATTTGTTGGAAAAGAATCATCAGGAATAGTGATTGATAAAAATTCAAAAGTTTGGATTTTAACAGAAGGGTCATCTTCAAATTCTCAAAAAGCACAATTGGTTCGAATTAATCCAATAACCTTATCAATTGAGCTATCTTTAACATTTGGTGAAACTGACAGGCCTTGGAGATTACGTTTTAATAAAACAAGAGATACCTTATTTTATTTAAACCGTGGCGTTTATACATTTCCCATTGCTAATTCTCAACTAAATATGAATCCGATTATTTCACAAGGCAGTAAATTATATTATGGATTGAACATCAATACAAATAACTACACCATTTATGTTTCGGATGCAATTGATTATGTGCAAAAATCAAAAATAGAAATATATGACGGGCGTGGTTCGTTTATCAAGAGTTTCAATGCTGGGATCATTTCTAATGGATTTATTTTTGAGTAAATTCATTTCGCTATATTTGATTAGTGCAAAAACACCTTCATATTATTTCTTTTGACATCCCATTTCCTGCAAATTACGGCGGAGTCATTGACGTTTATCACAAAATAAGATGCTTGCATGCCTCAGGAGTAAAAATTATTTTACATTGTTTTGAATATGGAAATAGAAAACCAACTTCTGAACTTGAAAAAATTTGTTTCAAAGTTTATTATTATAAACGACATACTCATTTCATCAATCATTTTACCATTTTACCATTTAACGTAAAATCAAGAATTAGCAAAGAGCTCAAACAAAATTTATTAAGAGATGATTACCCAATTTTATTTGAAGTATTACACAGTTGCTATCTATTAAAGGATAAAGCGTTAAAAGATCGTATTAAATTATTTAGACATAGTAACATCGAACATCATTATTTTTTTGAATTAGCCAAATCAGAAAAAAGTTTTCTTAAAAAAATGTATTTATACTTCGAAGCTTTTAAATTAAAACATTTTGAAAAAATTATAAAAAATGCGAATGGCATTTTAGCTGTGTCCAAAACGGATTTGAATTACTTTAAAAAAACATATGAAAAAATTCCTAGTTATTATTTGCCAAGCTTTCATCAACATGATGTGGTCAACATTAAATCTGGCAAAGGAGATTATATTTTATACCATGGTAATTTATCAATTTCCGAAAATTATGATGCAGCGGAATGGTTAATTAAAAATGTTTTTAGTCAAATAAATCAAAAAGTAATCATTGCTGGTTTAAACCCACCATCTTTTTTAACTGATTTAATTGGTCATTACCCAAACATTAGTTTAATTATAAATTGTTCAGCAATCGAAATGAATGATTTAATTTCTCATGCACAAATTCATTGCATTTATACTGGACAAGAATCGGGCTTAAAATTAAAACTATTAAATATTTTGTATTCAGGGCGACATGTATTGGCAAATGATAAAATGCTCCACGGAACTGATTTGGACTCTTGTTGTCAAATTTGTAATACACCAGCAGAATACATTGCAGCCATTAATGTATTGATGAACGAAGAATATTCTTCAAACTTTATCAATCAAAGAAAAAAAGATTTATTCCAACTCAATAATCTTCAAAAGACTAACTACCTCATTGGTTTATTTTAGATTTGGTCTCGTCCCGTAATACTTCATTTTGCACATGTGGAATTTGATTTTTGGTAAAACAATGGTTTTGAAAATAAATTATTATGTTTATATTCGCATCTCTAAAAATTATATGATATCATGCCAGCAGAAATTGAACAAAACGACATAGAAGAAGTAGTTGAAGTTGTAAAATCTCCCAAACCGAAAAATAAGTCTAAGGATGGATTCAATCTTGGCAAATTAGAAGATTTTTATGAAGATAATAAAAAAGCCATTAATTATGGTGGTGGTGCTCTATTAGCGATTATAGCCATATTTAGTTATTATAAACTATCCTATTTACCAGATTTAGAAAAAGAAGCAAATAATGAATTTTTTTACGCTCAAAACTATTTTGAAAAAGATAGTTTTAACCTAGCATTAAATGGTGGTATACTTGTTCCTTCATCTATAGGCCCAAAAACAATGATTGGCTTAAAAGAAATTGCCGATACTTATTCAAGTACCAAAGCAGGTAATTTAGCAAATTTTTATGCAGGAATTAGTTTGCTGCGCACAGGTAAATTTGAAGAAGCAATAGAATATTTAGAAGCTTTTGATGGCACTGATGAGATTATAGCTCCTTTGGCTATTGGAGCCATTGGTGATGCTAATTTGGAATTAAATAAAGTTGATGAAGCCATTAAGTATTATTTGAATGCTTCAGAAAAATCTTCTAATACCTTTACAACACCTATTTTTTTAAAGAAAGCGGCTTTGGCTTATGAACTAAATAAAAATTATACTGACGCTTTAGCTTTGTATGAGCGTTTAAAAAATGAGTATGCTAAAAGTAAGGAAGCTCGTGAAATTGAAAAATACATCTCTCGCGTTAAAGTTTTAGGAAATATTGATTAATTAATTTGAGAAATATTTCCATAAAGGTTAATTAACTTAACCTTTTCTTATTTAACTCAAAATGGCAAGTGAATTAAAGAACTTATCGGAATTTGAAGTTTCAGACATTCCTGATGCATCAAAAATGAAGTTTGGTATAATTTGGGCAGAATGGAATATTCATATTACAAGCAGTCTAAAAAACGGCGCTTATGACACCTTGATCAAGCATGGTGCAATACCTAATAATATCATCATCAAGTCAGTTCCTGGCGCTTTTGAATTAAGTTTAGGCGGGCAATACATGGCCGAATTTGTTGATGTAGATGCTATCATTTGCATTGGATGCCTTATTCAAGGAGACACCAAACACTTTGATTTTATTAGTGAGGCGGTTGCAAAAGGTATTACCGATTTGAATTTGAAATATAATAAACCCTTTATATTTGGTGTGCTAACAACTCATACAGAAATTCAGGCTTTAGATCGAGCCGGAGGAAAGCATGGCAATAAGGGCGATGAAGCTGCTGTTACTGCCATTAAAATGCTACATTTAAAAAACAGCTTTCATTAATTGGACTTTGTTTTTAAAAAATCTAAACAGGCTATATGAATGTGGTGTTGATTTGGATACCTGCATCTGAAACATTGAAACTTTCCATGATGAAACTTGTCCTTGAAAATGTTCCGCTCGTTAGCTCTAAATTCCACCATTGTTGTTTTTAGTCCTTGTGTTTTATGAATACATGCATTGGTGCTGTTGCAATAAATGCTTCAACATTTACTTCGTCTGCCAGTATTTTATAGAGAAATGGTAATGAATGACAGTTGCCTTTCTTGGTCTTTAATAATGAAGAAACCATAAAACTTTCATAATCCTTGTCACCCATAAAATTTTCAAGGTCGTATGTATAAGGATGAAAATTATTTTCGGCTATACTGTCTGTCATGTAAGTGAATATTGCGGATCACGTCAAAAAGTTGGGGATTAAACCAGAAAAAGATATATTTAGCTTAAAAAATTATCGAAACACTAAGCATTCAATTATTAAAGGAACTGTTTCCATCAGAGTTAATGGATTATTTTATTATTAGCAACTTTGAA
>JBKDJY010000169.1:0-4990 GCA_046345275.1 Bacteroidota bacterium | reverse complement strand
CGTACTGAACTCCTTGTATATAATTAACCAGCTGATTTCCAGAACTTGCAGTTGAATGTTTTAAAATCATCAATTTTGTTTTGAATCCACCTATGGAAGCAATACCTGTTGCTGCATTATTGGTAACCGCTGCCACCAAACCTGCTACATGGGTACCATGATCTTGAGGATTGGTATCTGGATTAACACCATTGTCATTATTCGCAATATCCCAACCATTGATGTCATCAATACGACCATTACCATCATTATCAATATTGTCTCCAGCAATTTCACCTGGATTAACCCATATATTGGCTGCCAAATCAGGGTGGTTAATTTGGGTGCCGCCATCAACGATGGCCACAACAACTGTATAAGTGCCAATCTTATCCCAAGCTGATGTAGCCCCAATTTTATTTAAATACCATTGATTTGCTGGATTGTAATCATTGGGTGTTAGAAATGAATAACGCAAAGGTACTTTTTCCGCGTACTCAACACCTTCTTGTTTGTTAAGGTATTTCACAACAGCATCAATGTGCCAAATATCTGCTATGGTAAGTTGATATATCCTTTGTAATTCTGGAGAATCTTTTGAGCTAGTAAAAGGCTGCGTTAATTCCTTCACCTTGTATTTTTTATCAACTGATTGCAAAAAAGGTAAGGTGCTAGCTGGCAAAGTATTGTTTGCTCCATTATTAATATAAGATAAAGAACCATTGTAGGTACTTTTAACCTTTAAATAAATTTTGCCATCTTCATAATCTTTGCTAACAGTCTGTGACTGGATGGAAGCTATCAGCAACAAAAGTGTGCTAAAAGTGGCAAAAAGCCTTTTGAGTTTGTTTGATTTTTTCATCGTTTTTTGGTTTAATTGTTATTGTTTTTTGATTTGATGTAGAACTTAAAGATATAATTTAATTGCAATCTGAAATAATTTTTTTTATAAAACAAATATTCTATGTTTATTTTTTCATTTATTTTTAAATCTACAAGCATTTTACAAAATTATGATTCAATTTTTTATGGATTTTTGTTTTAGAACATGCCAAGTTCCATACAGGTAAACGTAAATATTATTTCGGGCAGGTTACACTTTGTCAAGTTTTAAAGCTTATGCCAAGTTCAATAGTAAGTAAAATTGTTTAAACCCAGATATATGTGATGGACTGCATTTCAATGTCCGAATATAGATGCAACTAGATTTTTTGAGCGTGCTTTGCTGTTAATTTGGGTGTAAATAAAAACGCGTCCAAAGAACTTCTTTGGACGCGTTTTCGCTTTGATCTATACTGAGCTTATTCTATGATTACTTTTCTTCTTAAGATATCTCCACCCTGATTGATTTCAACAAAATATAAACCTGAGCTGTATTGACTGATATCAATGTTTTGAGTTTGACCATCAATGTTGTTTTTCTTCATTACCAATTTTCCAGTAACATCATATAACGAAATAGATGCATTATTGAAGTTAGTGATTGTTGATACGTTAAGTTTATTATTAGCTGGATTTGGATAAATACTGATGCCTTTCTCATAAGTCATTTCGTTTAATCCAACCGTATTTGCAGTTACCGTTCCGCTGATGTTCACACTAAAAGGACTATTAGCCACATCACCATTCACAAAAGTTAAACTACCAGAATAAGTACCAACAGATGTAGCATTTAGTTGAACACTAAATGTGCTCGATCCACTTGGAGCTATAGCGGCCGTTGGAAAAGTTCCTAATAAACTAAAACCAGTCGGTAAGGCTGATAGTGAACCCAAAGTTAATGGTGCCAAACCATTGTTTTTAATGGTAAAGGTTTTGATAATAGGCGTATTTAGAAGTGTGCTGCCAAAACTATAAAAAGATCCATTAGAAATATTGGTAGCAGATTCTAATAATTGTATTTGAGCACCTGCGCATGCTGAGACGGTAACGACCTTACTATATGTATTATCTGTATTGCAACTATTGCTTGCACTTAAACTTACGGTGTAAGTGCCTGGAGTAGCAAAAGTAAACGTGGGAGATATTACATTAGACGTGGGAGGAGAAGCGCCTGGTGCAGACCAGCTATAATTAGCAACATCCGAACTACCTGAGGCATCGAAGGTAACTGTATTTAATCCTGTACATGAGCTTATAATAGTAGGGGATGTTACAACATTTGCTACTGCGTTTTGATTTACAGTTATTGGTATATTGGCATTATTAACACAGCCATTTGCGCCTGTTGCGCCTACATCATAACTAATATTTGTTGTAGGTGTACATACGACTGAAGCAGTACTTGTAGCACTTAAAAACGTGCTTGGAGACCAAGTATAAGTGGCCGCACCAGCCGTTGCTCCTAAATTAAATGGAACTCCTGAGCAAACATTGCCTGCTGGCCCACTGATATTTAATATTGGATTTGGTTTAACAGTAATTACAAAATTTGCTGCATCAAGTATATTACAAGCACCTGAAAGTCCACTCACAACAGTAGTGAAGGTTCCTGCTGTACCATATTGTAATTTTGGTTTGAATGGATTTGTTTGATCAATTATACTAGTTACTCCAGGGACAAAATAATTCACAATGGTATTCATTCCTGTAGTTGTGTATGTTACAACCTCTCCTTCACAAATTGATGGAGAAGATGCTGTTAAAGCAGTATTAACAGATCCTGTTGGGCTTGAGAGAAGAGGATAATATATCAAAGATAGATTGACACCATAAGCACCACCTTGCTGCCAATTACCATTACTAAGCTTTTCCCATTCAGCAGAAGGAGTAGTTTGTCCATCCGCATTTGATCCTATTCCTAAGACATCTCTCGGAGTTACGGTCCAGCTCACATTACTTGTTGCTAAATCCAAACTCACAAAAAATTTCCTTGATGGGATATTGATGGGATTTTTCGCAAAACTTACAAATACATTCGGATTTACTGTATATTGCGTGTATAATTGATTAATGGTAACATTGGTAACCCCTAACTGTGCTCCAGGAGCTCCTGTAGGAGTAACAGAATATATTTTAACAGGAATTACTTTCGTTGGATTGGCGTTATTCAAAGCCCCAAGTGCGATATAAACTCCTTGTAATAAAGTGCCTGATTGTGCGGTAGCATCAAAATAGTTAGCAAATTCCTTTGAAAATGAAGCACCATTTGTGCCAAATGGATAACCAGTAGTTAAAGTATAAGTACCAATACTCCACCCCGGAGGAAGAGGGTTATTGAATACTGTACAAAGTGGTGCAGGATTAACAGTAATGTAATTTACCACTGAATAGGTTCCAGTTCCATTAACATTATTTGCCCTTAGTGCTACTGAATAGGTCCCTGGGGTATTATAAACAATTGCTGGCGGATTAGTTGAAGTAGAAGTTGCTGGCAAACCGCCCTGAAATGACCAAGTATAGGTTGTTGGAGAAAACACATTTTTGGTTAAGTTACTAAAACTAACGCTCCCTCCTGCTGATATAGTGGTATTGTTTGCCGAAAAAAGTGGCACTGGTGCCCAGGTTAACGAATTAACAGCAGCTATCATGGCTTGGTTGGCATCGATACGACCAGCACCCAATTTGCCAGCAAAAGCTCCGTTACCTGCAACTGTATAATGATTAACTGAAGTTGTTTTAATCATGGTTTCAATATCATCAGGCGTTAATTGTGGATTTGCAGATAACATAGCTGCTATAGTTCCTGCCACAATTGGTGATGCCATGGAAGTTCCCTGAGAAGATTCATATCCACCGAATGGTATGGTACTGTATATATTAGTCCCAGGTGCTGAGATATCAACTTTTAAATTGTAATTAGAAAACGATGCTTTTTTATCATCCACATCCGTTGCTGCCACAGAAATGACATAATTATAAAATGCAGGAGCCGAGTATAATGGATCTGTGGCGTTTTCATTGCCAGCGGATGCAACAAATATGACGCCTTTGGCATAGCCATAACTAAATAGGTCTTGTTCAGCTTGGCTGGCAGCACCTTTTCCGTAAGACATATTAACCACTTTTGCACCATTATTAATTGCGTATAACACACCCAACGGAGTATTAGATAAGCTTGTTGAGCCTACCTTTGAATGTTTTAAAATCATCAATTTTGTTCTCAAGCCACCAATGGAAGCAATACCAATTGTATTATTGGTAACCGCTGCTACCAAACCTGCTACATGGGTACCATGATCTTGAGTAGCGTCATCCGGGCTAACGCCATTGTCATTATTCGCAACATCCCAGCCATTGATATCGTCTATATATCCATTGTTATCATTATCAATGCCGTCTCCAGCAATTTCGCCTGGATTAACCCAAATATTGGCTGCTAAATCAGGGTGGGTAATTTGGACACCGTCATCCACAACAGCCACAACAACGCTATTGGTGCCTACTTTATCCCAAGCACTTGAAGCACCAATCTTATTCAAAAACCATTGATTTGAAAGATAAGAAGGGTCATTTGGTGTTAATTGGCTGTATCGTAAGGGTACTTTTTCAGCATACTCAACGCCTTCTTGTTTGTTAAGGTATTTCACAACAGCATCAATCCGCCAAATATCTGCTATGGTAAGTTGATATATCCTTTGTAATTCAGGAGCGTCTTTAGCAATTATAAAAGGCTGAGTTAATTCTTTTACCTTGTATTTTTTATCGACGGATTGCAAAAAGGGTAAAGTACTAATTGGTAAATTATTGTTTGCTCCATTATTATTAATAAAAGATAAAGAAGTTAAATAATTACTTTTTATCTTCACAAATAGTTTACCATCTTCATAATCTTTGCTTACAGTCTGTGACTGGATGGAACCTATCAGTACTAAAAATGTACTAAAAGTGGCAAAAAGCCTTTTGAGAATGTTTGATTTTTTCATGATTTTTTGGTTTAATTGTTATTGTTTATTGATTTGATATAAAATTAAAGATATAATTAAGTCGCAAGCTGAGTTTTTTTTTAAAATAAACCAATTATTTAGCGTTTATTTTTTCATTTATTTTTAAATTTACAGAAATTTTACAA
>JBKDJY010000168.1:0-11936 GCA_046345275.1 Bacteroidota bacterium | reverse complement strand
GTTACAGCTATTGGAGCTTGATATTACAAAGGTATGGCTGCCCAAGGAAACCCCTGTAAGGGTATAGGATGATACAGCGCCTGAAGCAATATTGACTCCACCTTCTGTAATGGTATAATTGGGTGCGCCGCCAGTAATGCCAATGCTCACAGTACCTGTAGGGTTTGCACAATCGGCATCTGTAGTATTAGGGATAAGTGTTAAACTATTTGTAGAACCTGAAACGGTAATGACCGTTGTTGCTATAGGACAACCATTGGTGTTATTTACAACCTGCAAGGTATAATTACCAGGGGCAGTTACCAAGAGGGTATTGGTATTTGCACCTCCTGGAAACCAAGTATAAAAGTTTGTGCCAATGGCGGTAGAGGTTCCAGTTAATAGGGCTGTAGGGTTGGCACAACTTAAACTATTGCTGATGGTTGCGTTAGCATTGGTGGTATTTGTTAGAATCGTATAGACAGAAAAAGTCTGACACCCGTTTGCTGAATTAATCACAGAGGCCGTGTAATTACCGGCAACAGTTATGGTAGGGTTAGATGCATTAGATAAACCAGGTCCATTCCAAATAAGAGGGTCACCATTTGAACTTAAAAAACATAGGTCTGGTTTTATATTAATAATCAAACAAGTTAAAACTGTCGGAGCTCCACAAAAATCAATAATAGTAAGCGCAGTTGTATTTTGGATAACCGTAACCAAAGTACTACCTGAACAACCTAAAGTATTTGTGGCCGTTGCAGTATAAACACCTCCCGCAGTAACTGTTGCTGGATTAGTTGCGTTGCTTAATGCGCCGCCATCCCATCTAATGGTATTTCCCGCAGCGCTCACTGCGGTTAAGGTGACGGCTGTTGTATTGATGCAGGTTAAGGTTCGATTGGCACTTGCTGTGATGGTAGGAATTGCTGTGCTATTTAATATGGCAACCACCGTGGAACTCGTGCAACCATTTATGGGGTTTGTAACTGTTAAAGTATGGCTTCCTGGGATGCTAGTAGATACTGTTGGGGTTGTTGCCCCTAAAGGACTCCATGAAAAAGTAACGCCAGGGGTAATAGATGTGCCTGTTAAGGTGGCTGTTGGAGCGAAACAAGTGATGGAATTACTGACCGTGGCCGCTCTATTTGGAGCAATTGTGTTTTGGCTTATTGTCAGCACAGAAGTTGTTTTACAACCATTAACTGGATTCGTCGCCGTTGATGTAAAAGAGCCTGGGGAACTAACAGTAAGAGGATTTGACCCGCTAGGAGTGAAAAATACAGAAGCCCCTGAGCTAAATCCACTTATTTGAATAAATAAATTAGTACATGTTAAAGTAAAACTCGTTCCAAAATCAAGACTGAAGCTTAGAGCTGGAGCGATCGTGTTTTGGGTAATGGTAACAAGGCTTGAAGAAGAACATCCAGTGAGGGTATTGGTTGCTGTGATTGTATAATTGCCTGGCGCATTGACAGTGGCTGGGTTAGCTGCATTGGACGGCAGTACCCCTCCATTCCACACTAGGTTATTTCCTGCACTCACTGCTGTGAGGGTTGAACTAAAATTAACACAAGTTAAAGGAAAATTGCCGCTGACGTTAATAGGAACAGTGGTATTTTGAGTAACTGTTACCAAAGAAAAACCAGTGCAGGAGCCATAAGTAAATCCAACCGTGTAAGTGCCCGCTTGATTTACCAAAGGGTTTGTTGAATTGATGCCACTGACGATTCCTGGCCCTGACCAGGTATAAGTAGCCAAGGCATTATTGCTACCAGCACTAAGCGTAGCAGTGTTAGAATTACAAAATAAATTAGCTGTAGGTGTTACCGTCACTGTTTCTGCCCATACGCTAACACTAAAGCTGGTGCTGCAACCTCCCGAACCTCTAAGGGTATAAATATGCGTGCCAACCGTGACACCAGAAATGGTAAAAGGCACATTGATGTTATTGGCAATGGGTGTTGCGCCTTCTATAATGGTATAAGTGGGAGTCACTCCTGAAACGCTGTTAATGGTAACAGAGCCTGTAGAAGAGGAACAATTGGCTGGCGTAACACTGATATTAACCGTGGTGGTATTGGGGGATCCGCCGATTGTAAAAGTACCAAAGTTGTTACTGCAAGCTGCCGTAACCGTATAATTATATACGCCTGCACATAAATTGGTAAGGCTATTACTCAGGGCAGCTGTATTAAGCGTTTGAACCCCATTGCTATAATAATAACTCAGCGGTGCCAAGGAACATCCTGTTAAACTTAAGGTAACAGCGCCATTGCAATTACAGGCAGTTGAAGCGATTGTAGTGGTAACAACAGCCTGAGGTGTTTGGTTTGGAAAATAAACAGAAGCAGGAAAGTTGGGAAGGTCAAAGGTAGACGAAGTCCCTGTAAACAATCCAGTAATTGAATTATAATTACATGCTGATAAATTTGGATTATTAATAACTGCTAAATTAGAATTAAACATATTTATATAGATTTTCCCATTAGGCGCTAATTGCATAGATCCACATGAATTGCTAGGATTTATCCCAACTAAAGTATTTGATGCAATGATAAGAGCTGGAGAACCAGCAGTAAGATTCCATTGACGGATTTGACCATTGAACAATGAGCCAGCGTAGAATTTTGTTCCATCCGGTGAAAATTCGCAACCATAAGCACCACTAAAGGTAGCACTGAGCGTGATGGGGTTACAAACAACTCCTGTTGATCTATTGAAGTCAAATAGCTCGACCCTATTAAGGACCATAATACAAGAACCGAGTTTTGTACCATCAGGAGAAGATTTTAAATGGCCTTGTGATTGAAAAGGTGGGCCACCCGCCATAATAACAGTACCAGCAGCACTAACAACAGGAGCTCCTATACCTGATGCGCTTAATAAAAATGACCTAAAATTATTTGTGCCAACGTCATGTGACACAATCCAAACATCAACATTATTGCAGTGTCTTACGGCCGTCAGTTTTTCAGTAGAAGGAGTTTGTAATAACACGTTCTTAACCGTAACCTGCCCTTTTCCAACATCCAAGCTCATATCAACAATAGAGTACCTTAATCCGTTCGGACCACCTAACTCGTCTAGCGTAAAAATATAATAAAGGTTGGCGCTGCCAGGTTGCTTCACAATCATTGCTCCTTGTGAGGCGGAAATGTGTCCCAACAAACCAGTACCATTAGGCATGATGGCATCCAATTGATTCCAAACATTAATTCCATCCGTATAAAATAAGAGATTTCCTGCTGCATCAGAAATTGAAGCGGAAGTCTCGAGCGTTAAAATTGAGCTTGGACTTTGAACAAGGCTTGGGAATTTTATTCGGGCACCAGTACCAAAAACCCAGTTCCATGTTTCGCCTTGGCTAAATAGTTTGGTTTGGCTATTAAGCGAAAAACATAGGATGATAATGAATGTTTTTTTTGTGATAAATTTTAGGTTTTTCATGGTTCTGTTTTTTTTGTAAGTTAAAAGTATATAATAGATTTTAATAAACAAAATTGAAAGTAAATATTTCGACATTATTGGTGTTTTCACCAACACGTAAATACTCCCTTAGCCCTTAAAATATTCTTATCTGACTTTTGTGATTTGTTGGTGAAAACACTAAAAAAGGCTAAAGAAATTGAAAGCAAAATATGATACAATCATTTTTACTATTTAACATAATGTTTATTATAATGAAAATCCCCATTTTTCAGTCCATTTAGACGAATTCCCTAAATCTGTCCGTAAACATAAACTATTCATTTATGTAACAGTCTTTTTCCTTATACTATTTCATTCAAATTACAAAGCACAAAACGATTCTATCATCATTCCAAATTACGATAGCTGTAAAGCCTCATTAATCAAATTCTACCAACTCAAAACAGTAAGCGAACAACAAGCCTATAAATACAAAACACGTTTTACATGGCTCAACTATATGCCAAATTTTGGATGGAATTTCGTTGCCATGTCGCCAATTATTACCACAGCATTTTCAGACATTGCTAGACAAATCAACGTTAAAAGAATCAACGAAGCACAAATAAAATCAATCAATCTCAAAAACGAAGTTCAACTGAACCAAGACTTACTAGCACTCAATTACCATTTCTCATCATTACACGACAAATTAGACAATTATCAAATTGAAAAATTAGTTTATCAAATTAAGCTTGAAAAATTTGACATTACCGAAAAGCAATACAACAATAAAGAAATCACGCCAAGCCAATACATGCTGGCAAAAGAAGAAAAATTCCTTGCAATACAACATTTAAAATCAATAGAAATTGACATCAAACACTCCAAACACCTTCTCCTAGAAACAGCAAAGCAGTCCAATTGGGTTGAACTGCCTGCCTTTAAAATAACCATAAATTAAACCGACTAAACTATGATTACAATCGAAAAAATTTACGAGAAAACAACCGAGGAACAAATCCTAAAACATTATTTCCCATCCTTTGATGGCAAATTTAATAAAAATTACATCAGTCCATTCAGCGATTCAGATGACAAACCAAGCCTTAATTTCTATCAAAAAAACAATAAAATCATGTACAAATCTCACAACACAGGACATCAAGGCGATGTTTTCCAGTTTGTGGCAGATTTAAAAAAATTAGATTGTCGCACAAATATGCCTCAACTCTTAGAAACCATCAATACCGATTTGAATCTTAATATAACCGAGCAAATCACAAAAAAGAATATTGGAATAGTTGCAAACGGATATTCTGAAAAAGGTTTATTATACTGGCAACAATTTGGTGTAAAAGCTGAAACACTTTATAAATACAACGTCCAAGAAGTAAAAACACACTCATTCATTAATAACGTAGGCAAATTTTGTAAATTCGATTACCATCAACTGAACAAAATTGCATTTTGTTATAACATCGACAAACGCATAAAAATCTACATTCCAGCATTGCCAGTAAGTTTCGGCGATGATTTGTTATTTCAAGGACAAACAAAAAGTTTCGGATTCAAAGACCAATCCTCTGCAGATGTCTTTGGACTTGCCCAACTTCCAAAAGGACGTATCCCTTTTATTATTTTTTCGGCAGGAGAAAAAGACTGTCTATCACTCAATGCCCACGGCTTCAATGCAATCTCCATGCAATCCGAAAATCAATTGCCACAAGCCGATTTAATAGTTAAGTTAAAAGAAAAAACAGATCATTTCTTTGTTTGTTATGACAACGATACCGCAGGTATCAACTCAGCAAAAAAAATAAAGGACACCTTCGGCATCCCTTCAATTATACTTCCAAATGAAATTAAAGACGTTGCTGACTACTTTACTAAATTTAAAGCTGCCGACTATCAAAAACTAGTAGATAATGCAATGGAGGCTACAAAAGAGCAGGAAAAACAAAAAACCGCTGAACTCCAAGCAAACAAAACAATATTCCATCGAGTAGAAAACTATTTAAAAGCAAAATATGATTTTAGATACAACTCAATTAAACACGACATCGAATTCAGTTTAAAATCATTGAACACTTACGAGCCAGTCAATGAAAACTCACTCTACATCGAATTGATGAAAAACGGCTTATCCTTTTCAATGGCTAATTTAATAGCAATCCTCAAATCCGAATTCGTTCCCAAATACAATCCATTAGAATATTATTTCGAAAATCTAAAACCGTGGCAACCAACCGACTTTGATTTCATTGATAAATTAGCATCTTATATTGATTGTGGCAACGACCAAGCCGAATGGACAAAACATTTTAAAAAGTGGCTAGTACGTGCAGCAGCCTGTGCAGTAGTGCCTAATTATTACAACAAACAAGCGTTAATATTAGTCCATCAACAACAAAATAGCGGTAAATCAACCTTCTGCCGTTTCCTCTGTCCGCAAAGTTTGAAAGATTACATTGCCGAAGATATTACAGACGACAAAGACAGTCGTATTCTCCTAACAAAAAATTTCATCATTAACCTTGACGAATTAAGCAGCCTCGCACGAAAAGAAATCAATAGTTTAAAATCATTATTCAGTAAGGATAAAATCAACGAACGACTGCCATACGACAAAAAAAATTCAATCATCGACCGCGTCTGTTCATTCATTGGCTCAACCAACATGAGTGAATTCCTCGCAGACGAAACAGGTTCAGTTCGATGGTTATGTTTTAATATAAAAGACATCAATTGGAAATATGCCAAAGAAGTCAATATGGATGATGTTTGGGCACAAGCCTATTCATTATTCAAATCAGGCAATTTCGAGTACAATTTAACAGGAGCAGAAATAAAAGAAAATGAAGCACGAAACAATAAATTTCAAGTATTAAGCACCGAAGCAGAATTGATACCCAAATTTTTTATTCATCCAACAGATGAAATCTCAGCCACTTTTATGACAGCCACAGACATTTTACTACATCTTCAGCATTATTACCAAGGCTTACGGTTAAACAAAATAATGATTGGAAAAGGCTTAGTAATGAATGGATTTCAACGTGTCAAAGATTCCAAATCCGACCGTTACGGTTTCTTAGTTCATCAAATAATGCCATCAATGCCGTAAAAAACAAAAATGTAATCACAAAATATGAAAAACATCTTACCTATCTTACCTAATACCAATAAAACCAACCTAGGTAACTTAATTTATTGTTCTTACCTATCTTACCTATCTTACCTTTATTTGTTATTTATCACTATTTCAGGTAAGTTAGTAAAATTAAAAATAAAAGCATCTTACCCCTCACAAATATTTGATATTAAGCTAATTAAGCGTGTTTAGGTAAGATGGTAAGATGAAAATGACTTTTTTAAACTTTTGATATATGATACACCAAATTGACTATTTAACAAAAAGAGAAATAGAAGTTCTTATCAGAGATACCTCTTCAAAAAAACACCTCGTTTCCATTTTATTGATGCTCGATTGTGGTTTAAGAATTTCAGAATGCATCAGTTTAAAAATTAAAAATTTTGATTTTCGAAACAAAGTTTTAACAGTCAATTGTCTTAAAAAGCGAGGCGAAGAAATAGAACGGAAAGTCCCAATGTCTCAACGCTTGTATTCTGCATTAGCTGATTACATCAGCCAATTAGGAGGCATCACAAACGAAGCTTATTTATTTCCAAATCAAAAAGGCGGCCATCTTACACGCTTTGCATTAAATAAGTTTTTAGACCGTAATTTTAAATACAAAAATCCAGCATTTTCAAAACTTCATCCGCACACTTTGCGCCACTCATTCGCAACACATCACTTGTCCAGTGGCACAGAATTACATAACATCAAATTAATGTTAGGTCATATGAGACTTGATACCACTTTAATTTACGCACACACACCAATCGAAGTACTCAAAAAAAATGTAGAAAATGCCACAACCACAAAAACTACCTTTTTTAAAAACGTCAAAAATTTTATTTTGCCTCCGCCAAAAACCACGCTCATAAACATAGCAACAGACAGAAGTCTGTTTTCAATAGGAAGAAACAACGAACTAATACAAGTCGCAGAGCTCCTAAACAAAAAAGTCAACTGCATTTTAATTGGAGATATAGGAACAGGAAAGACTCACATACTCGAGCAAATAACACCAACCAAAAAAATATTAAACTTTGATGATTTTAGCGATTTAAAAAAGACTTTAGCTGGCGCCTTAGTCTATTTATATAAAAATGATAAAGCAACCGTTTTTAACCTCATTTATGGAGATGCCGATTTAGAAAAAGCAGGAGAAAAAATGAACAAAGAAACCGTCAAAAACTTATGTCAAGAATTAATCAAAGTCACAGCCAAACACGAATATATTTTAAAAATTGACAACGTCGACCGAATCACACCAAAAGCCGTTAAAGCACTCGAAGAATTAAAAGATCATTTCACAATCATTACTTCAGCTCGAGAAGTACCACTGTCAAAACAATCTTTCCTTTGGAACTTTGAAATCATAAAAATTTCAAACCTAGTCCGTCAAAATGCACTCGAATTGATTCATAAATTAAGCTATGATTTAGAAATAGAAGACTTTGAACTTTACAGAAATCACATTTGGGAACAATCAAACGGAAATCCAAGAGTTATTTTTGAACTAGTAGAACGATACCGAAAAGAAATAGTCATAAGCTCCGACATCGTTAGAAACGTTCGCCATACTGGCTCACTCAAAGAAATAGATATGTCACTAGCAGTTCTTTTAATATTAGGAATTGCAGCAATAATGAGATACGCAGCTGCCGAAACTGGCAATCATTCGCTTCGCTTCATTGGAGGTTGTGCCATGATTTTACTGATAATTTCACGTTACTTCTTCAGATTCGGTGTAAGAAAAAATGTATAAAAAAATTCTAAAATGAAAAAACTCTATTGGTTTATAATAAGCAATCTCGGTTTATCTGTAACCGTAAAAGATATTTCAACCGTTAAAGAAATTATTGAAAACGACTTTAAAAATGAAACAGAAAACGGAAAAATAGAAATAGACGATTTGGATTTGCATTATACAGTCAAACCTATCATGCTTACGCAAAAAGAATATGAAGCATTACAACAAAAAAATAATGGCATAATCATATGAGTGGCACAAATCACATTACTGGAGGTATTGTTTTTACAGGAGTTTTTGCTAGTTTTTGGGACGTAAACATTTTTTCAAGTCCGTGGCTTTTGTTTTTTTCTGCTTTCTTTTCAGTCCTTCCAGACGTTGACCATACACGCTCACCCATCGGAAAATTATTTTATCCACTAGCAAAATACTTAGACAGAAAATTTGGACACAGAACAATTACACACTCACTCATTTGCTACTTAGGACTATTCGCACTCATTCGCATCATAGAAAATATTGCAGGAATCAATAACAACGCAAGTTTTATATATTCGTTCGCTTACGCCTCACATCTTATTTTTGATATGATGACAAAACAAGGCGTCCCACTACTCTATCCATTCAAAAGAAATGCCTGTGTCATTCCAGCAAATCCACAACTCCGCTTAAAATCTTCCGACTTCAAAACCGAAACAATTATTTTCTGCTTCTTCATAATAATTGGCATTACATGCCAACCCTTGTTTGCACAAGGATTTTGGACATCATTTAATAATTCCTTCGGAACACTCATGCACTTAACCGCCGAATTTAACAAGTCAGAAAATTTAATCGAATTAGAATACAATTACAATCACTTAGGAACAAACCACAAAGGCAAAGGATACGTATTAAGTGCTACGCACTCAAAAGCATTTATTTTCGATAAAAAAAACATCATTCAAATACTAGACGAAGACAAACTAATATCAATGAAAGCAGTAAAAACAAAACAGAAATTTAGTTTTAAAGAATTATATTTTTTTGATGTTGCTGCCGACAGCCTTCACAAAATCATTAAAGGCAAACCAATCCAAAACTTAAAAATACAATCATCCTCAAAAATCAAAATCATAAAAGACAACAAACCCACAATCAGTGAAAACATAGATTTAGAATATTGCATCAATCCTACTTTCACATTCATTGATGATTCCATCAATGTCAATGAAATAAAAAAATTACAACTATTAAAATATGATTTACAAGAAGAATTAAAAAAACTCAACTATGAAAACACGGACCGATATAAAACTAACGATAGGATTGATTTTCTTAATACCACTATTGTTACTATGGATAATTACGAACGTGAGAAAGCAACTATTGAATTACAACAATTACAAGAGAAAGCGAAAGGGTTTAAACCCATTGACACCAACATCGGGAAATTACTTTTACAAATTAACCAAATCGATGAAGAATTACATACAGTAAAAAGAGCAAAAATCACGGGCTACATTTCCTACTTTGAAATTGACGACATTAAATAAAGCAACAATGAAAAAATTGTTGCCCTATTTAATGAGAACAACCACGCCATAGCAGTAAAAAAATAAAGCTTGAAAAAAGCTTCATTTTATACAGCTATTCCTCCCACCTAAAAGTTATTTTTTTTGCTTACAGCAAAAAAACATTTCCAGAACAAAAATTATATTGCCAGGTTGCAGCAAAAAAAACAACTTATTCCCCCGACGGGGCGTTTTTTTGCTGCCACCTGCCGTGGTCTGCATTTTTAGAAAGCTTTTTTTATCTCGTTCCGCTGCGCTTCACTTTTCTTATAAAGCTTCTAAAAAGTGCAGCCCTCGCACGTTTGACATTTAGGCGCGTTTTGCGGGGCTTTTGGGCGCGCACGTTTGGCGTGTGATTTTTTTAGTGTTTGTTCCGCTGCGCTTCACTTTAATTTAAAATTCACACACATTTATTTTCCCTTTTCTTTTTTTGCTCCGCTGCGCTTCACATTCTTTTAATGGAAAAAATAAATGTGCCAAATCGGCGTGTAGCAAGGCAGTTTTTAATACACCTGCCCTTTTCGGGGGTCAGGTGTTTAAAAAACAAGCCTCGCCACATAGGTCGGGGGGGACAACCCCCATCCGTCCTTCCACACCCAAAGCCGCGCGCCAGCAGATTAGTCTATTTCGCTCCGTTGCACTTCGCTTTTCTTTCAAAGGTCTGCTAAATTAAACGCGCCAAAAGCAAAAAAAAAAATGATGCGGTCCAGTGAAAAACTGGCCCTTACCACCTCACAATTAAGGCACTTTTTGAAAAAAAAAGTACCTTAATTCCTACGGTGTGGAAGCGTTAACGCATAAAAAAAAACAATACATTAGTAAACAGCAAAAAAAGAAATGCAAAAAATAACAAGATACCTTCTACTAACCTCTATATTCTTTAGTTGTAAAAAAGCGAGTATATTCGAAAAAAGCAAAACAAAAGACATATTCATTTATCCGTTAAACAAAAGCGGCAAGCCGCTTTGTGTCGGCTCAATGTATTTATTAAATGAAGATTCAAGCTTTGTACAATCAAAAAAATTTGATTGCACCGAAGAAAAAGCATTTTACTTTTCTGGCATTACAATTAAAGAATACATCATTAAAATTCAATCACAAAACATGATTGGTTTTGCAAAAATTGGTTCAGAAATGAACGGAATTCAGGTAACTTGTAAGTGATTTTTTTTTGCTCCAAACCGCTTTTTTTGTGGACATCTACAGAGGTTTTGCCGTCCACAAATTCTCTATTTTGTGTACCCCCCGCACCCCCCGATAAAGAAAATATTTACAACAAAAATAAAAGAAAAGTTAAGGGAAGAACTTATAAATATCTTTACGATGCAAAACAGTAATTAATAAAACTGAACCATTCAAATAAGAAAAGCCCACACGATAATCTCCTATTTTAAATCTATAATAATCTTTGAATCCAGTTAACTTCTTAATATTCTTAATCCCTCTTAAATCAGGCAAATCAATTAATTCACGATAAAAAGCTGTGATGTCCTCTTGTATATAATTTGGAATTTTACTATAATTTTTAGTGAATGTTTTGGTAGTAGTAACAAGCATTATTTAGCTTTATTAAAAAACTCCTTTGTTTCGCTTTCATTTAAAATAGCTGTGTTTTCTGACATCTGCATAATTTTACCTAGCATCTTGTCTTCTAAATTTCCATGATCAATAATTTCAAAAAGCTTTCTTAACTCATCGGGTTTAAATTTTCCTGATTTTCTTTTTCTATAAAATGCCATTCGAGTAAGCTCTAACTTTTTACAAATAAAGTCCAGCTTATAACCGCTTGCATCAACTATGTTTGTTATAGAAGCACAAAGTTTTTCATAATCCGAAATAATTTCTGTTGCTATCATTTTATTATTTTTTATTGTTATTGTATCTTTTTTTGTTACATTTGTTTTCAATTATTGATACAGTTACGATTCAAAGGTACAACAAATAAATGAATTCACATAATGTTTATTATAATTAAAAATCAAAGTCTGACGCCAAAAACCAAAATGTCATCAACTTGTTCAATTCCATTTGTCCATTGATGAAGAAAATGATCCAAATATTCTTTTTGTTGTTCCATCGGCATGGATTGAATATCAAATAGTATTTG
>JBKDJY010000167.1:0-15572 GCA_046345275.1 Bacteroidota bacterium | reverse complement strand
CAAAACCTTACCGCCACTAATTTTGTTGTTGGGAGATAACCTTAACCAAGATGCAAATTGTTTTGCTGTTTCAAATTTGTGTATTCCTGTACCAACCTCACTCATCAAAGTAAGTACCGTAGAATAGCTTACTCCTTCAATGTGCTTTGGTAAAACAACTTGTTTATTGTTTTTGCATTATACATCAAAATATTTTTGCGCAGATGATGAACGTACTTTGCCCTAAACACAACACTTAGTGCCTTTACAGGAAAAAAACAATTACCATTGGTTTTACTGTGTTTCCATTTTCCTTGTTTGGTAAGTCCGCATGTCTGGCATAATTTTTCTTGGTACTCTCGCTTCTGCGTTGGGTTTTCATGCGGCGCTCAAGCCTACGATACATCTCTTCAAAGCCCTGCACTTGTGCGCATGCTTTGCTCACTAATGTTAATACATCAGCGTTGTTCCTATTTTGTTTTTCCATTAAGGAAATTACAATATATTTGTAATACTGTGGTTGGAAAACTAATGCAGGCTAACTTGCGCAGCGAGGTTTAGTGCAACAGCACCTACAATAAATTGGCGGTTCAGTGGTTAAATGATGCTTTGTGCTTCGCATCAAGTTCAGTGGTGGCAGACAGTTTTCGTCTCCGAAATCGCCAACTTCTTGTAGCTGCAAAACGCTATGCTTGTAGTATAATAACTGATTAAAAATCATCTTTTATCTGCTAAGTAAATTGCCGCCAATCCAAAGTTTAATGATTCAAATCTTGAATTAATAAAACCGCAGGAATTTAAAATTTCTAAAAAATTTTCATTATCAGGAAATACCTTGATTGATTCTGGAAGGTATTCATAAGCCCGAGCGTCTTTAGAAAAGAATTTGCCAACAGTTGGAGTGATGTATTTAAAATAAAAATTGTAAAAATTTTTAAACGGAAACTTTCGTGGTGTTGAAAATTCTAAAATACAAATTTGCCCCCCAGATTTTAAAATTCTATACATGTTTAAAAGGCCTTTTTCTAAATTTTCAAAATTTCGAACTCCGAATCCTACAGTTATGGCGTCGATAGAAGAGTCTGGCAAATCACATATTTCGGCATTACCATAAATTAAATTAATTCTATCATCAGCTTTTATTTTTTTTATTTTTTCTCTACCAAATTTCATCATGCCTTCACTAATGTCAATACCAATCACTTTAATTGGGTTTAAATGAAGTGCTGTAATTGCAAAATCAGCTGTTCCTGTTGCAACATCCAAAATATTTTTAGGGTGTTTTTTAGAAATTAAGGCAATGCATTTTTTCCTCCAGCCTTTATGAATACCGAGTGAAAGCAAAGAATTTAAAAAATCATACCGAAAGGCTATGTTGTCAAACATACTTGCAACTTGGTCTTTTTTCGAATCAGAATTATTATAAGGAGTTACAGTTGCCATTGTTTTATTTTTTGGAATTAATTAATTTAAGGCTTTTCATGTTAAGATGGTCAGTTCAAAATTTATCTGATTTATAATCCCAATCAACTAATTTTTTTATGGTAAAAAAACTTACTTAACAAAATCCAACTTAAGAGATTCTTCTAACAGTTGGTCTTTATTAATTGGAACTACGCCTATTTGTTCACATACCAATCCACCTGCAAGATTTGAAATATGGGCAATAATAATTGGATTTACTTGCAAAGCGAGTAATAATGAAGAAATGCTGATGACGGTATCCCCTGCCCCACTCACATCTGCAATACTCCTCACATGAGCTGGCGTGTGTTCTTTTACAGATCTAGAATTTATAATAACACCTTTTTCGGCCATTGTAACTAGTGCAGTTTCAAATTTTTGTTTGACTCTAAAACTACTGATGGCTCTCTGTAATTCATTGATATTATCCGAACTGATGTCCATTTTTAAACCCTCTCTGAGTTCTTTTAAATTTGGTTTGAATAATGTAACTCCTTTGTAAGTATTAAAATTTTTCTTTTTTGGATCAACACAAGTCGGAATACCTTTACTTTTTGCTAATTCAACAACTTTCGAAATTAATTTGGGAGTAATTAATCCTTTATTGTAATCTTCAAACAAAATACAATCTATTTTTTCGTGCTGTATGATGTATGAAATAAGCGTGATTAATTGTTGTGTTTCTGAAAGAGTGATGTCTTCATCTTCTTCTTCGTCTATTCTCAATAACTGAGTGTTATTGCCTATTACTCTGGTTTTTTCGGTTGTGATGCGCGTGCGAGATTTGAGAATTCCTTTTTGACTTAATTTTTGATTTTTAAGTAATTCTAAAAAATTTTGTCCTTCTAAATCTATTCCTATGACTGAGCACAAAATCGGATTTGCTCCCATGGCTTGTATGTTCAGAGCAACGTTAGCCGCACCACCTAATCTTTTTTCTTTTTTAGTTATTGTAACAATAGGGACAGGAGCTTCAGGAGATATTCTATTGACTTTTCCCCACATGTAGCTATCAACCATCACATCGCCAATGATTAAAACATTTAGATTATTAAATGATTTAAAAATTTCTCGAATGTGTTCTTTTTTTACAGAAAATTTTTTCATTAATTGTGAGAGCATCTAATCTTCATTAAAGATTAAAATTTTTTAGGTTATTTTAATTTGTTTACTGCCAATTTCATTCTGCTTAAAGCTTCGGTTAATTTATCTTCAGAAGTTGCGTAAGAAAATCTAATGTACTTATCGTCACCAAAAGCAGCTCCAGGAACTAAAGCAACATGTGCAACTTCTAAAAAAAACAAAGATAAATCAGTGGCATTGTTAATTACTAAGCCATTATAAGATTTTCCAAATAATGCTGAAACTTCTGGGTAAACATAAAATGCACCCTGTGGCGTATTTGTTTTAAAACCTGGAATATCTTTCATTAAACGCAATACCAAATTTCTTCTATTTAAAAAAGCATCACGCATATATTTCGTGCTTTCTGCTGGTAATAACATTGCTGCATGCATGGCTTTTTGCGTTATACTGGAGGTGGCGGAGGTAAACTGTCCTTGTATTTTATCGCAAGCTTGAGCAATCCATTTAGGTGCCGCCAGAATTCCGCCCCTCCAGCCAGTCATCGCAAAACCTTTTGACACACCATTAATGGTTATCACACGATCTTTGATATCTTCAAATTGAGCCATACTTTGATGTTCACCCACAAAATTAATATGCTCATATATTTCATCACTAATAATGTAAAGCTCGTCATGTTTTTTTATCACATCTGCAATTTCTCTTAATTCATTTCTATTGTAAACAGAACCAGTTGGATTGCAAGGAGTGCTAAAAATCATCAACCTAGTTTTTGGTGTAATGTGTTTTTCTAGTTGATCTGCTGTTACTTTAAAATCATTATCAATTCCAGCCTCAATAATAATTGGAACGCCACCCGCTAATTTTAAAATTTCCAAATAACTCACCCAAAAAGGAGCAGGAATTAACACTTCATCGCCAGGATTGATAAGGCTTAATACAGCATTCGCAATACTTTGTTTTGCACCAGTAGAAACTACAATTTCATCAGCACTATAATCTAAATTATTATCCCTTTTAAATTTAAATGCGATGGCTTCTCTTAATTCAAGATATCCACTCACGTGTGTATAATAGCTAAAATTTTGATTGATAGCATCTATGGCTGCTTGCTTAATGATGTCTGGCGTTGCAAAATCAGGTTCTCCTAAACTTAAACTAATAACATCAATTCCTTCCGCTTTTAATTCGCGGCTTTTACGAGCCATGGCAATAGTTTGTGATTCTGAAATAAGATTTATTCTATCTGATAAATGGGTCATTTATTTTAATTTTATGCAAAGCAAATCTAATAATTTGAATAGGAATACAAACTTATTTTGTACTATTTTATTCAACCCACTTTTTGTTGTGATTATCTTAGTAGTTAATTACTTTTGGAAACATATTAATTTTTAAATTATGTCATGAATTATTGGATCATTAAATCAGAGCCTTTTAAGTATAGTTGGGACCAATTCAAAAAAGATAAAAAAACTTGTTGGGATGGCATTAGAAATTACCAAGCTCGCAATAATCTTAAAGCAATGAAAAAAGGTGATTTACTATTGTTCTATCATAGTAATGAGGGGATGTGTATTGTAGGGATTGCCAAGGTTTTGAAAGAATTTTATCAAGATCCAACAACCAACGATCAAAATTGGGTAAGTGTTGACGTTGCTCCTTTTAAAAGCCTTAAAAAGCCAGTAAGTTTGGCACAAATTAAAGCAGATGAGTATTTAAAAGATATGCAATTGGTTAAGCTACAAAGATTATCTGTTGGGATTGTTAAGCCACAGGAGTTTGATAGAATTTGTATGTTAGGAGGTCTGTAATTAATTTTTTAAATTTGAGAATAATCATACTGACGAGAAATCATGAAATCAATTAAATACTTTTCTATTTGTTTTTGCTTATGTTTAGCAAGCCAACATTACGCACAAATAAAAAAATCATTTCCTAACTTGTCTGGTCATACGCTTGAAGGCAGCGCCATATCACTTCCAGAAAAATCGGCCAAAAAATTTACCATCATTGGGATATGCTATAAAAGAAGTGCGGAAGATGCATTACAAACTTGGATACAACCCATGTATGACGTATTTGTTGCAAAAGCAAATAAGACTGACTATTTTGATGTAGCAAATTATTTCGATGTTAACTATTACTTTATCCCATTAATTAGCGGATTTAAAAAAGCTGCTAGTGAATTTAAAGATAGAACGCAAAAAGAAATTTGGGCAAATGTAATTGATTGTGATACCGATATTAAAGTATTAAAAAAAACGCTGAATCCTTCTGATGATGCACAACCCTATTTTTATGTCATTGATTTAACTGGTAAAATTTTAGAAGTTGTTTCTGGTAAATATACTGAAGCTAAAATGGATAAAATTCAAGAAGCCATTGATTAAGTTAGAATCAAAACAATTTTAAACTTTCCGCACTCTAAGTCTTATTGTTTTTAAGATATTTATCAAAATCAAAAAATAAATCAACCGTTTTATAAATAATGTTTAATAACCTTTGGCAAATCTTTTCTATATATTAAGAAAGGATTTTTATTTTTGCATGAAGTCATTGTCAACTTTTCAGTTATATGAAGTGACTCAAAGCTCATAAGGATGAAACAATACCACGATTTAATGCATCATGTATTAATACATGGCGTAAAAAAAGAAGACCGCACAGGTACTGGAACAACAAGTGTTTTTGGATATCAAATGCGTTTTAACCTTGCAGAAGGATTTCCGTTATTAACTACTAAAAAATTACATACAAAATCAATTATACATGAATTGCTTTGGTTTTTAAAAGGTGACACAAACATTAAATACTTAAAAGATAATGGTGTTCGCATTTGGGATGAATGGGCTGATGGTGATGGAAATTTAGGTCCAGTGTATGGCTACCAATGGCGCAGCTGGCCAACGCCTGATGGAAAACACATCGATCAAATAACGCAAGTGATTGACATGATAAAAAATAATCCAGATTCACGAAGATTAATTGTGAGTGCATGGAATGTTGCGGATATAAATCAAATGAAATTACCACCTTGTCATGCGTTTTTTCAATTTTATGTTGCCAATGGAAAACTTAGTTGTCAATTGTACCAAAGAAGTGCCGATATTTTTTTGGGTATCCCTTTCAATATAGCATCTTACGCTATTTTAACAATGATGGTGGCACAAGTTTGTAATCTGCAAGTGGGTGATTTTATTCATACACTTGGCGATGCGCATCTTTATTTAAATCACATCGAGCAAGCAAAGCTTCAACTCACTAGAGATTTTAGACCTTTACCAAATTTGAAAATAAATTCAAACGTTCAATCCATCTTTGATTTTAAAATTTCTGATTTTGAATTAGAAAATTATGACCCTCATCCCCATATAAAAGCGGACGTGGCCATATAATCCAATTAAAAATAATTATCTTTAACACAAATACATAAAATATGAGTGATATTAAATCAATACTAGAAGTGGCAAAATCTCAAATGGAGAAAACAATCTCACATTTAGAAACTGATTTAGCTAAAATTAGAGCTGGAAAGGCCAATCCACAAATGCTTGATAATGTGTTGGTAGATTTTTATGGTAGCAAAGCGCCATTAAGTAATGCGGCAAGTGTTAACACGCAAGATTCTAGAACTATTATTGTTCAGCCTTGGGATAAAGCAATGCTGACTCCGATTGAAAAAGCAATACAAGCAGCTAACCTGGGTTTTAATCCTCAAAATGATGGTGTATTAATCCGTATCATCGTTCCTCCTTTAACTGAAGAAAGAAGAAAAGATTTGGTCAAAACTTCTAAAGCTGCAGGCGAAGATGCAAAAGTAAGTTTAAGAAATATTCGGAAGGAATCAATAGACAAAATAAAAGCTTTACAAAAAGCAGGTTTACCAGAAGATGAGGCAAAATCAGGAGAAACAAAAATGCAAATTTTAGTTGACGAGTTTTCTGCCAAGTGCGAGAAACATTTAGAAAAAAAGGAAAAAGAAATTTTGACAGTTTAACATTAAAAAACTAATCCATCAATTATTGATGCAAATGTTTTCTGAAAATCTTTCCATTTGTTAGTTTGATATTGGCCCGAATCATCATGATTTAAACACAATAACGTATGGAATGAAAAATTGATTTAATTACGATTTGTGTCTTCCTATTTTGATGTTATATCTCACGCAATCCCAGTAGCTTTTACTGTAATTCACAAATATTTCTTCTCCAGCTTTAATATTTCTTGTCGCAATAATAAAACACTTTTTGCCTTCAATTTCATAAACAGAATTATTTCTCAATGATTTAACTCTTCCCAACCCTGCCGCATCATTGGCAAATCTGGCTTTATGTTGCGGCGTATTGTAGGCGTCAATACAATGTTTTTTATTAATAAAAAACAAATAACCGTCTTTATTTAGTTCAACTCTTTTTTCGTATTCTTTCCAATCAATAATTTCACCTTTATATTCAATTATTCTAGTTCCTTTCTTGATTGGAGAAGTTGTAAATAAACCTTTCCCAGATTTTGGAAGTTGCGACGTTTTAACAATTAGTGCCATAGGCTGCAAATATAAGAGCCTAAATCGATTTTTAGGAAATTAGTTTTAGGAAAATAAAAACTTATGATAAAATTTCTAAACATGCATCAGATTAATAATTGGATGATTTATTTTTTACACATTAAAATTAATCTTTCTTAACCTTGGTGGGTTTTATTCCTAATTTTCTCATACTGCGCCGTTTTTGCCTACGAGCAGCTTTATTCATACGTTTTATTTGTTTAGCATTTTCTTTATTCAACAATGAACTTGGCTTATCCTTTCCTTTTTTTTCCAAATAGGGATTAAACGCTTCTCTCGTTTTATGACTCCTTGCAGATTTTCGCCACATTTTTTTTCGCTCTTTACTTTCGGTAAATTGGGCTTTCAAGGAAAAACTTCCTAAAAAAAGTATGACTATAATTGCAACATTCTTTTTCATCAATACAAGTTATGTCATTAAATTAATCACGTTGCAATAAAATCAAAAATTTACTAACAATGTATTTCAATAACAATCGTTTTGTTGTTTGTGGCATTTATTCTAAATTTGTTAGAATTAGAAAATAAACAATGGCAATTAAAGACTGGACAAAGGAAGAAATTTTAGAAGTGTATAACACACCCTTAATGCAATTATTATATCAAGCAACTGAGGTTCATAAACAACATCATACCATTGGAGAAGTTCAAGTAAGTTCTTTATTATCGATTAAAACCGGTGGATGCCCTGAAGACTGTTCTTATTGCCCTCAAGCAGCTCGTTACCATACAGAAGTTAAAGTTCATAAGTTAATGAGCGTAAGTGAAGTTAATGAGGCAGCAGATAATGCAAAAGCAGGTGGCGCAAGTCGCATGTGTTTAGGTGCAGCTTGGCGTGAAGTCAGAGATAATAAAGATTTTGATACTGTCTTAGATATGGTCAAAACCATTAATAGTAAGGGCCTAGAAGTTTGTGCAACATTAGGTATGGTTACCGAAAATCAAGCGAAGCGATTAGCAGAAGCAGGTCTTTATGCCTACAATCATAATATTGATACAAGTGAAGAGAATTATGAAAACATTATTTCTACCCGTACTTTTGATGATCGGTTAAAAACCATTCATAATGTTCGTAAGGCTGGTTTAACGGTTTGTTCTGGAGGAATTATTGGCATGGGTGAAAAAATTGAAGATCGTATTGGAATGTTATACACCTTAAGTTTGCTAAGACCTCAGCCAGAATCCGTTCCCATTAATGCTTTGGTTGCCGTTGAAGGAACCCCTTTGGCTGAACAACCTGAGGTTCCTATTTGGGATATGGTTAGGATGATTGCAACCGCAAGAATTGTTTTACCAAGAACAGCTGTTCGTCTTTCTGCTGGTCGTTTAAATATGAGTATGGAAGGGCAGGCGCTTTGTTTTATGGCAGGCGCTAATTCTATTTTTGCTGGTGAAAAATTATTAACCACTCCAAATCCTTTATATAATCAAGATTTAGAAATGTTTAAAATACTTGGGCTAAATACAAAAAAAGCATTTGTAGATAAATTAAAAAACGAGTACGCTTGATCGCAATATCTTTTATAATAGTTTAAAACAATAATAAATCATTAGAATGAAAAAGATTGTTGCTCCTAAAATTGGAAAGTTTGGCTTTATGAAATCATCTTTTAAAAACGAAGCCAAGGTTATCATTAATCCAAATTACTAATGAAATTTGGGCAAACATTTCCAGAAAAACTTTCTTCTTTATTAAAAACTAGACAAGAAAATTTTTCTTTAAGAAAACTTAATGTCATAGTTCCAACAATTGATTTTTCAAGTAATGATTATTTAGGATTTTCTTCTCAAGAATTATTATATAAAGAATTAACTCAACTTCAATCTTCTAATAGAATTGGTTCAACTGGTTCGCGTTTAATTTCAGGAAATTCCGTTTTATTTGATGAATTAGAAAAAAATATTGCTGATTATCATGATGCTGAAAGTGCTCTTTTATTTAATTCAGGATATGATGCCAATATAGGACTACTTTCTTCCGTTCCACAAAAAGGAGATTTAATTTTATATGACGAGCTAATTCATGCGTCAATTAATGATGGCATCAGATTGAGTTTTGCAAAACATTTTAAATTTAAACACAATGATGTTATTGATTTAAATCATTTATTGGAGAGACACCGAAATTCATTTAAAGAAATTTACATTGTCATTGAAAGTGTTTATTCAATGGATGGAGATTCCTCGCCATTGAATGAAATAATCGCGTTGTCAAAAACATTTGGCGCAAGAGTTATTGTAGATGAAGCACATGCCATAGGAGTATTTGGAGAAAAAGGAAAGGGTTTATGTCATGAATTAAATATTCAAAGTGAATGCTTTGCAAGAATATATACATTTGGTAAAGCGCTTGGATGCCATGGTGCAGCAGTAGTTGGCTCCAATGAATTAAAAAAATATTTAATAAATTATTCTAGATCTTTTATCTATACTACTGCCATGCCTGAGCATAGTTTATTAGCAATAAAAGCTGCGTATAATTTATTACAAAAAACAAATGAAATTAAAAAATTAAAATTCAATATTGAATATTTCAATCAAAAATTAAATTTAACTATTTCATTTATTGAAAGTAAAAGCACCATACATTCGCTCATAAAATCTGGTAATTCGAACGTTCAAAAGCTTGAGGAAAAATTAGCCAAACAAAATCTTTTCGTGAAGGCGATTAAAAGTCCGACTGTAAAAGTTAATCAAGAAAGAATTAGAATTTGTATACACTCTTATAATACAAAAGAAGAAATAGACCATCTTCTTTATGCTTTAACAGGAGTATAAAATTTTATATTGCTATAAATCTACATTTGTGATTTATTTTGCGATGATTTAAGCGCATCAAAATCAAAGGAAAGCGTAAATCGTAAAGTATTTTGTAATGGATTACTTTGTGTAATCGGAATCAAATATGCCACATCCAATCCAAATACATTATATTTGATCCCAATACCAGCCGTGAAAAATTTTCGATTTCCTTTTGTTTTCGATTCATTAAAATACCCAGCTCTAACCGCAAATGTTTTGGCGTACCAATATTCTACACCTAAACTCCAATTTATTTCTTTTAATTCTTCACTAGAACCGCCTGGCGCATCACCAAAGGATTGAATAATTCCAGTTGCAATTCCAACATTTGGATTTTTTCCAGCAAGAATTATTTTTTCATTTGTAGAAGAATTTATCGAATCATTACCATTAGAATCTTTTAAATAAATAGGTGTTGTTGGAACAAGTAGTTTATTGATATCACCATATATGCCAAAAGAATTATAATCGTCAATAATCGTTTTTAAACCACCGCCTAACCTCAAATTCATTGGAATAAAATTACTTTCATTATTATAATTTACCTTAGACCCAATATTACTAAATACAAGTCCGGCTGATGCAATTGAATTTTTACCACTTAATTCAAATTTTTTGGATTGATAGTATAAGCCAAAATCTACGCCAACCGACGTTCCTGGTCTATTTGCTTGTCCAGGCCCAAAACTATAATTGCCAGTTAAATTTGATCGGACATATCTCGCTGCTAATCCCGCTGAAAAAGTTTCGGATAACTTTTGAGAGAATGCCATGTCGAAGGCAAATTCGCTTGGTCTAAATTGACCTGTTGTATTACCTAAGATGTCTGTAAAAGTTATATTTCCTAATGAAAAATAACGAAGCGATGCAGCAACAGCTTGTGTTTTACTTATTTTAGTATATCCAGAGACATAATATAAATATACATCTGGTACCAATTGTCTTAGCCATGGCGAGACACTAAGACTGGCGCCAGCTTTTTTTTCAGAAAAAGCAATCTTAGCGGCATTCCAATGGATACTGTTACCATCTGCTGAAGTTGCAGCTCCAACCTCGCCCATCCCTCCGCTACGCGAATCTGGGCAAATCATTAAAAATGGCAATGCTGAAGAAATCGCATTTACTCTTCCTCCAAGTTCTTGAGTTGATATAGCATTGGTTTGTGAAAAGATATGGTTTGAGGCTAAGCAAGCAGTTACATTTAAGGCTAAAACTATTTTTTTCATAAATTACTTTTTTAGGATTAAGGAGTTTGATGTTAAATTTAATTTAAAATTACTAATTTTTCTATTTTTTCTGCTTTTTTATTTCCACCATCTGTCACGGATACTCTGTAAATATAAACGCCTCTTGCTAATTTATCACCAAAATCATCTTTTCCATCCCAGTCTATACCGTCGTAACGAAAGCCTTGGTTATTTATTGTTTGGTTAATTGATTTGACTAATTTACCTGAAATTGTATAAACTTGAATCAATACTTTTAAATTAGTGCAACATTGGTTGTGTTCAATGAAAAACTTTGTTTTTGTAGTAAAAGGATTTGGAAAATTTAATATATGGCTTAATGCTAAATTAGCCTCTTTAGCTACAACAAAATCAGTGTAAGCGATTGAAGAATTATTTTGTACGTCCCACACTTTCAAACTTAATTGGTGATTGCCTTCTTTCAATGTATTAAAATTGTAACGAATTTTTCCAGACTGATATGAATTTAAGTTAGCAACATAATAATCATTGAGAATAATTGGATTATTTGATTGCGCGTCTATTACTGCGACGATGTCGTGTCCAATTCCATTTCCTACGGTATTGATACCACTCGAGTCTAAAACCAAAGCATAAATCTTTGGTGTTTCATTTGTTGTTCCGCCTGAAACAAATTTTTCGTCATTTAAATATAATTTTATTTCAGGCCCTTTATTATCAGCAATAACATTTGTTTCTGAGCCTCCAATCACTACTTTATCATAATACCCACTTGCATCATTTATTCCATTATGTGCGTAATAGCTTATTTTTCCTTTACCAAAATCATAAGAAATATCTTTTGGTACTAAAAAAGAATACGTGAAATCGCCATTGATAACGGCTGATTTACCTTTATAAATAATGTTTTTTTGCAAATTAAAATTAGCCACATTCGAACCTGGATCATTTTTCAAAGTAGTTAAATTTACTTCCTTATCATATACCGTTGGAAAGACTACGCCATTAAAGTTAGTTAATTTATTTCCTGTTTTATCTGCAACATATCCTGTAATTGTTAGTTTTTTTAAGGCTTTCAAAGTATCAACAGAAGAGCTGGTTAAAGTTTGAGAATTTATGCTTGCTGTATAAACAAGATTTTTGGGATAAGCTAATTTCAAAGCAGGATCACCCAATATGACAAAATTCATATACAAGCGCGCAAACCCTATATCCCGTTTGGTTAACCGATACAAATCTCCAACATGGGGCATTTCTCCATTACTCATTGGTGTAAGGGCATGATTGTAAAAAACATTATTTAAAGAATAATTTGGCCCAGAATACGCAACTCTAACAGTAGTCATTAATCCAATGGCTCCACCATTAGAATTTAGCAAGCAATACTCGCCAGCAGAAGTTCTGTCTGGATCATCAAATCTGCTAAATTCACAAGTAGCAGTCACCATTAAAGGCATATTGTTAATGTTTTTCCAAGCCAATATTTGCGGTACATCTACGAATCTTTCAGCGCCCAAGCCTAATTCTCCTCCATGTCCAGTATAATTAAAAATAAGGCAACCTCTATCCATGCTTTTATTAATCTCGTTTACAACATCAGGATAGCGGTCTCCCCCAGGTGAAGAATACTGCACATATGAGTCAGCAAATATTTTATTAACATTATAACTTTTATAATTATCATAAACCTTATTTGCCAAGGCATTGGCCTGAGTAAAGTGTTCATTACTATCTTCATCATCTGCCAAAAAAGTAACAGAATTGCGCCAATCTCCTTGTGGGTATCCAACATCTGAACTAGAACAAGAGGCTTGTTCAGCATTCACATCAAAATTGTAGTTGAGTTTATAATATTGTTCAATTTTTGAAGTTACAGCATCTGCTTCTTCTTTTGTTTTAACTGGAAATCTGCCAACGCCAATATCCACTATATCTCCTGAAATTAAATCTCCTTCATTATTATCCATCATTGCAAAAAAATCATCTGTAACAAATGAATCCGTATAAGATGTTGACACATACGTTTGATAAGTTGGCACCAATGCTGTGTTTCCAAATAAATTAATATCCTTATTTTTATATGAACCATCCCCTAATAATAGTAAATATTGCGTGGCTTTTGTAGGGTCGTTTGGTCTAAAATAAAGCATTTTCACAAATTCACGAATACCGCCGATATCAGGTGTACCAGATGAAAATTCGTTATAGACTTCTGTAGTTGTAGCAATGGCATAAGTTAAATTGTCATGATCAAAATGCAGTTTTGCCAAACGTTTTGCATTCTCTAAAAACATGGGGTGAGTAACGATGATATAATCTGCTTGAGCAATCCCATGCAAGTTTTGGTTAGGAACAATTCCTTTATAAGTTGGCAGCAAAGCATTATTCTCATTGAAAATAACAAATTCATTTAATGAGTCAGAAGTGGATGTAAAATCAAAATTATTTGAAACAATGTTGTATAGCTGATTTTTCGGATTCAAGGGGTCGGTAATATTCCATACCAAAGGAAAAGATGCATTTTGATTTGTGAGACTATATTTAGCATAAGATCCACTTCCTTTTATTACCCGCTTATCTCTAAATGTAAATTGTGAATTGTTATAAATTAAGGCTCTTCTAGCATTTATTTCGATATAATCCAACCAGCCAATTGCCGAACTGGTCTGTTTTGTAACAGAAATATTTAAATTGCTAGAATTTAACAACGAGCCCTTTGAAAACTCACCAGTATAACCGACATCGGCCAAATAGTAAATGATATCAGTTGCCGCACAACCCACATTGTATGAAACGCCATCATAACTTACTAAATACGATGAGTTTACATCACACCTTGATAGCAATCTTGTTTTTACGTAAATACTATCGTTTAGAATGGCATTAGGAATGGGAAAAGGAAAAGAATAGGAATTAGTTAAATCAAATTTCTCACCAAAAAATTGCCTCCCACTTTTTATAGGATTATAAGCATTTACTTCATGTATATCAAAATAATCATAGCTGCTTGTATTACTATTGGCAATATTTGAAAGAGAATTCTGATTTGAAACTCTTTTCCCTAAAGCATTTAAATCAAAATTTAAAAAATAAAAAGATGTATCACTAAAAGAATGAGAATAATGATGAAAAGGAATTCCATTATTTGTATTCAACTTCCAATCATCAGTGCTTTGGCCATAAAACAAAATATAGTCATTATCATTAAAAACGCCATCGCTTTGTCCTGCAACAAAAATGGAATTTTCAATTAAATCATCGTATTTAAAATCACTATTTTTTTCAGATATCAATTTGCCTCCATTACCATAAACTTTTATTTTTCTAGGATCTATGAGTTTTACATCAAGTCCCATCGTCGATAAAAATGATTTATCTATTTTGTAAACAGCATTTTCTGTTACACCAATTTTATACCATTTTCCTGTTGCCAAAACAGAACTAGAAGCGTTACTGGTTTTTTGATTTTTATTAGAAAATTTTAATTTTTCAAACTTATTTTGATAATTCCAATAAGGCCTGTAAGACTCTAAATACTCGTATTTATTTTGCACATTGAGTCGAATCGGAATTATTTTAGCATACGCAATTTTTTCATTTCTTGAAATACCACTACTGATTGAAACTGAAAAATTTGAGTTAATGTGTTTTTTGTATTTTTCAATTTCTGCTAATTCTTTTTCGTTCAATTCTCTGGTAACCACGTCCGTTAATTCAAAACTCGGAATGCCTTCATTACTTAATATGGTTTTATCCAAGAAATATGGTAGGTTGTTTTTATAAGAATCGTAATGTGCTTTTTCCAAAAACATTTCTGTTTTTGTTGACGTTTTAATTTGATTCACTTCAGATGCAACATTATTTCTATCAGTGTTGGCAATATTTTCCTGAGAAAATAATGTGTTTACAAATGAAAAATTCACTATCGCAATGAAACTTAAAATTATATTTCTATATAATCTATACATTTTTGTTATAACGTTGAAATAAAAGGAATATTGTCATCAATCTGATTGAGATTAATCCACAAGCCCTTCAAATTCTTCAGATTCATTTTTATATTAAATTATATTTTTTTTATTTCAATACTTTGCGCTACAGTCAATTTATAAGTATGGTTATGCTTTTCGCAAACTATATGATCAAAAATAGCAAATAAAAATGAACCCAACAATTTTACCTAGGCCATGAAATTGATGATAAAATCTACGCATCTTCTACTTATTTGTATTGATGACGAAGTGTGGAAAAGTAAAAAGAAACTGAAATATTCTATGATAAAATCTTTAAAGGAAGATTAAAAAAAACTAAACCATTTTGATTCTCTATTTAGTGTCAGCAAGAAAACTACTGTTTTTTGAAAAGAGTGATTTATTTTTTGATAAGAATGCGTTGCGAATTGAAATTTCAATGCTGTTTTTTTGGATTTATGAGAAGCATTAAGATTTTTTGCGCTCAACAGCTGG
>JBKDJY010000166.1:0-3567 GCA_046345275.1 Bacteroidota bacterium | reverse complement strand
AACTCTTTTAATAGTTCCAAATATATGTTCGTTTATCTCCTGTCGTTTGCGATACAGCGCGTATTGTTCTTTGTAGTTTTTGTTGTTGAGTTCCAGTGCCTCAGCATATTGGCTGCGTTCTATCTCTCTTCTGCCATCTGCTTTGGCTGTACAGAGTTTTAATGCTTCACATGTTTTGCAAGCTGCGGTTCGGTATTTTTTAAATTGATGTGAGCCATTATCACGCTTCTTAGTATGCCAAGTGCCTGTTGTTGTTAAGGTTTGATTTTGTGGGCATGTATAGGTATCTGTTTCTTTATTATATATAAATTTTGTAACCAAATATTCTTTAGTTGTTCCTTTATCATTACTATTAACTATTTCTTGTTGTGCTACAATAGTTGTTATTCCTTGCTTTTGACAGACTTCTATTTCTTTAGCATTATTATAACCTTTATCGGCTAATACTATAAATGTTTCTGATTGTAGATTTTCTTTAGTTTCTAAAGCTATGTTGCTTAAGGCGTTTCTATCATTACGATTAATGGTGTGTGTGCCTACTACTAATTTGTATTTATCATCTACAGCTGCTTGTGTGTTATAGCTTACTTCTACTACTTGACCTTGTACAAGCAATGCTCTTGCATCTGCATCGGTTGTACTTACTTGTGGTTCGCCTGTTTGTTCTAATTGAGCTGTTAGGTTTTCGTATTTTATTTTTTGGGTTTTAAGACGGGTTAGTTTTTCATTAATATTTTTTACTTTTTCATTTTGTTCTTTTTTATCTGCTTCGTCTAATTCCTTTAAATACTGATTGGTCTTTTCTTCAATGTAGGCAATATGACGTTCTATCTTCTTTGGATTATAATTATTCTTCTTACTATTGTGTGCTCTGGCTTTTGTTCCATCTATCGCTATTACACTGCCTGTTATTAAATCGGCTTCTTTTAAAAACAATACAAATAATTTAAAGGTATTACTCAGTGCTTGTGGGTTTACCTTTCTAAAGTCAGCAATAGAATGATAGTTGGGTGTGAGCCCACTCATGAGCCATTGTAACTCAATATTGCGTGTGCATTCTTTTGCTAGTTTACGTGAAGAGCGGATGCCGTTTAAATAACCATAGATATATAGTTTTAAAAATAACGAGCTATGATAGGAAGGTCGTCCTTCTTTTTTTAAGGTATTTAAGGTAAAACCTAATTTTTGTAACTCTAATTTATCTACAAAGGCGTCTATAAATCTAACAGTATTATCTTCTTCTATTAAATCTTCGAGGCTTGTAAAATCAATTTGGTGGCGGTTTTTAAGAGATATATGTTGCATAATTTTATTTATGCAAAGATACTTTCAATTCATTTTTATTTCGTACTTTTATTTTATAAATAAATAACAGCTTGTGTTAATAGTATTGAGTTTTTTCACAGGCTGACGTTAGTGGCAATGGCGGGGGGACATCCAAACCGACAAGTAGACAATAAACCAAACGGCATCAGAAATAATATGAGAATAGAAAAAATAATTTTAGGACTTTCGCTTTTAATCACAACAACAGCACAAAGTCAGACAAATAACATTCAAGTTTTGAGCAATGAGAAAGCATTAGGCAAAATCCTTATTGAAAACACTATTATCAATGGAATGGAATATATTTTTCCTGACAGAATACACGAAACATTTCTAGACACAACAGCTGGATTTTTAACTGTTCAATTACGAGGATTAAGTAAAAACGGCAAATGGCTTGACAATACTGGAAAAATTGTTCAATACGACATTAAAAACAAAACGGTTTTATGGAACAAAAAAATTACTTACCAAACAAGTGGTTTACAGCAATTCAATAAGACAATGATTTATACCGTTGGGAATAAAAGTTATTGTCTTGACATTAATACAGGAAACGAACTTTGGGAAGTAAAAAATAACATTTATTACGTTGACCCAGTTGACAATATTGGCGTAGGCTATAAGTTTAAAAATTCATCTGGGTACACAAATGAACTTGAAGGAATAAATTTGAACAATGGCAACACACTTTGGAAAAGAAATCTGAATAGAGAATACGGTTGGAATGACGTATTTTATATCAATGATTCCACAATGATTGTTGTTGCAGCTGGTTTACACTCCATAAACATAAAAACAGGAAAAGGTTGGGATTACAATACAATTACAGGTAAAAAAGATTATACTGGAACAGTTGCCGCAAATGCTGCTGGTGTAGCTTTAGGTTTATTAACAGGAGCTTTTGTAATGTCCACAGGACACAATTTAGTGAGGGATTTGGTTTCAAACACTTTAGTTGATAGTTCTAATATTTATTTTGCATCAAACGAACAACTTGTAAAAATTGGTAAGTATTCAGGCGAAATTATTTGGAAGATTCCTTTTTCAAATGACATAGCAAGTAAATCTTCAATCTTTATTAAAAAAGACATAATATTTATGGTAAATAAAGGAATGGCATTTATGGGAGACAGACGACTAGATTTTGGTAAACCATTCTTTGCAGCTTTTGATAAAAATACAGGTAAAGAAATATTTTTCTCAGTTGTAAATGTTAAAGACGACCCGATTTTAAATTTTGAAAAGCACAACAAGGAAATTCTTTTAATCTTTAAAAACAGAATTAAAAAATATTCAATGGAGACAGGTACTGAGATTTTAGAAAAAGAATTTTCGAAAGACGAATTTGGAGAACTTAAATATTTTGTAGGGAGTCAAATTTTTATAACATCTGAAAATGGGGAGTTAGCAAATCTTCGTCAATCTGATTCAACAAAAGTGTTTGTTTTCACAAGTCAAAACAAAACACTATCTCTTGACAATAATTTGAACGTGACAAAAAATATTGAATATAAAGATATGAGTATTTATTACGAACAGACAACAGATTTAAAATTCATTGCAAAGGACAAAAAAACGTTGGTTGTAAATAACGAGGGGAAAAGAATTGCAGAAGTTGAAGCAACTTCAAGAGCATTTATGGTTAAGAATATTCTGTATGACACACAAGACAATAAGTTTACAACAATAGACTTGAGTAAAATTACAACAAAAGAATGAAGCCACATGCCACTAACACGGGTTTGGCAAAAGTGGCGGTTCAGTGCTCCGCAGACACATTTGTGGTTAATCACAGCAACTAAAAGCAAGGTGGCGGACGAGGGAATAAAAATATTTGTATCTTTATAAAAACATTTGTGCATATAGACGCAGGAAGCTCCGAAAGCCGCACTGCTTTTAGTCGCTATCCGTCAGGTTGTGAAAAAACTAAATTTTCAATTTATTTTTAGAGAATTAGATTGTAAAATAAATTCAGATCGATTTATTTGATTTATAGGAGCAGCAAAAAATTAAGCCGCAATTTGCACTTCAAAAAATAAAACTCGTATAAGGGCTTGTTTTTTGTCAGTTGAGTGTTGATAAAGCCAGTCCTTTTTGTATTCTGGCTTCCAGGCATGCAATTTTTCCATGAGTTTATCAAATCCAAGTATGTTCAGTGATCGTTTCATATTGTAAACGGTCATTATCAAACTCCATTCTCCATTTACTTTTTTTAGTCCTTTGAGGTTGGTATAGTAG
>JBKDJY010000165.1:0-4273 GCA_046345275.1 Bacteroidota bacterium | reverse complement strand
TAGTTTTATACTCTACTTTAATTGTAGCAATCTTACTGCTAGTTTATAAAAAGCTAAATAAACTTAATAGTTTTAAAATGGCTAAACAAAAATTTGCAAGAGAGTTAGAGTATGAAATAGTGAAATTGATTATTGAACTAAGTGGGGGTAATTCTGCTAAACTACCTGAAATATTGGGGTTTCCACCTAACATAAAATCTTCCGAACAGTAATGGTGAAAAACACCAACAAGGGCACAAATACAATAATTTTTCATTGCAATTATATCTGGCCGATTAAATCGAACTCATGTCAATATTGCTTTTTACTCTTTCTTTCAGCAATCCTCTTTTGATTTTCTCTTTTTCGGGCACCACCCAGATTGATTTTTTTATTCTTATCTAATTTTTCGTGAAAGGCACCAGTTGGCTTAATCAATTTTTTATTTTTATTAAGATTTTTTTCTCTAGTTACAGGCTTTTCATCTTGGGTCAAATCAGTTGATATTTCAACAGATGAAGGTAATTCCAAAACAGTCATTTTTTTATTCATTAATTCTTCAATTGCTTTCAGAATTTCAATATCTGTTTTAGTAACGAAGCTTATTGAAACGCCTGTTTTATCAGATCTTCCCGTTCTACCAATTCTATGAATATATGAATTAGGGTCTTTTAATGGCATATCGAAATTTAAAACATGTGTCACGTCTTTTAAATCTAATCCTCTGGCAATCACATCTGTTGCTATCAATAATTTGTGAATGCCTTCATCAAATTTTTTAACCGCATCAAAACGTTGTGGTTGTGTTTTATTAGAATGAATAACCCCAATTTCTAATCCAAATTTTGTTTCTAAGGATTTAAAAATATCATCTGCTATTTTTTTATTTTTAACAAAAACTAAAACCTTTCTAAATTCTTTTTCGGTCACTAATAAATTTTCTAATAGATTAATTTTTGTAAAAAAGTTTGGAACGTGATAAACATTTTGTATAATTTTCTCTAATGGAGTACCCCGCGTTATTAATTCAACGTAAACTGGTTTCGTGAAATAATTTTCAATCATCGTTTCCACATCTTCGTTTAAAGTTGCTGAAAACATTAAATTTTGTCGCTTTTCAGGAAGTATGTCAAGTATTTGTATGATTTGGGTTCTAAATCCTAAGTTGAGCATTTCATCAACTTCATCAATCACTAATTTTTGAATTCCTTTAAATTGGAGTGTTCTACTGAGTGTTAAATCAATTAAACGGCCAGGTGTTGCAACCAAAATATCTAAGCCATTATAAACTTTTTGTTTTTGAATGTTTATGTTTCCTCCGCCAAATACGCCAGTAAAACGCACGGTCATATACTTACTTAGCTTTTCTATTTCGTTTACAACTTGCATCACTAATTCTCTGGTTGGCACTACAATTAATATTCTTGGTTGTCTTTGTTCCGAATAAGTGAGTTGACGTAAAATAGGTAATAAATATGCAAAAGTTTTTCCGGTGCCTGTTTGAGCAATACCTACAACGTCTTTGCCCGACATAATGATTGGAAATGCTTTTTCTTGTATTGGTGTTGGTCTATCAAATCCAATATCTGTTAATGCGTTGATTAGTTGTTTGGAAAGATTTAAATCTTTAAAAGTTGTCATGTAAAATGGATAATTAATACCTGCTAATTTAGGAATTAAATAAGGTTATGAAGCCAGGCTTTTGATAAGTAAATTACTGTTGGTTTTTTTTCAATTGCGAAAGGATATTATCCAAGCCATTAAGTTTTATTTCATATACAGTTGCAAGCATCATTCCTAATTTCCCATCAGGAAAGCCTTGTCGATGAAACCACTCTAAATAAGAAACTGGTAAATCTGATAACAATGTGCCTTTAAATCTACCAAAAGGCATTTTTACTTTTACAACATTAGTTAAAATTTCGGCGTTGTACAAGTTACACTAATTTTTTCTCGTTCTTTTGATCTTTTCTTTTTTTCCAATAATTATATCCAAATCCCAACAAAATTAAAATAGCAACTGGTATTTTCCAAGATACCAATCCATCTGGCCCTACATAACACATAAAACGATTCCAACGAAATTTGCCATCATGCGAGTTTTTAAATAAAGATCCCAAAACATTGCCGCCACTTACTAAATTCTTTGTAGGATCTTTCATGCTAAACCAAACAAATACAGGGCGACCAACTACGTGATCAAAAGGTACAACTCCCCAACTTCTACTATCTGCTGAATTGTGACGGTTATCGCCCATTAACCAATAATAGCCTTGTTTAAAGGTATAGCTTGTAATCGGTTTTCCATCATATAAAACTTGCGCGCCCGACTTTGTGATGAGATGAATGCCATCATCATAAGTACTTAACATTTTTTCATACAAACAAATATTTCCTGTATCAATTTTAACCGTTGTTCCTTCTTTTGGTAAAGTGATTGGCCCGAAGTTGTCATTATTCCATGGATATGAAGGGTTGTGGGGAAAGATATTTAAATCCAAATTATTTTTTCCTCTAATTTCTTTTTTTACAGAATAAACGCCAGGCATATTTTTAATTTTTTCGGCTTTTTCTTTTGTGAGATTTAAGCTGTACAACACCGTATCATTAGACGTGATCGACCCTATATATTCTTTTAAAAAATCAGACTCGGTGTGGTGCGGCTGATTATCAACAAGAGAATATAACATGACGCTATCATTAATTGATTGCTGATAAAAAGTAATTTGAAAGGCTTCATCATAATAAATATCCAAATCATCTAACAACTTAACAGTAAAAATAGGCTCTTTGCACTTTACAAAATAATGGTGCTGTGCATCTTTTGGCATTGGGCTGAGCTTATCATTGATATAAAGTTCACCATCTTTAATTTGAAGCTTATCGCCTGCAATGCCAACACAACGTTTTACATAGTGCTCACGTTTGTCAACAGGTCTGGCAACAATTTTTCCAATTTGCCTCTTCTCATCTCCAAAAGGCGGACGGTATTTGGGATTATTTATGTTTTGATAACCAATACTTCTTGCTAGCTGGTAATAACTCATGTCCTGAAAACCAAGGGCTACCGTATCACCATCTGGATAATTAAATACCACTATTTCTCCATTACTTGGTTTTGAATAGCCTGGTAAACGCAGGTAAGGAATTTTTATCCATTCTAAATACGATTTAGTTTCTTTAGTCCAAGGAAGTGTGTGGTGTGCAAATGGAAATGCAATTGGAGTTTGTGGAACTTTTGCACCATAACAAATTTTATTTACAAATAGGAAATCGCCTACCATTAAAGATTTTTCAAGGGATGAAGTCGGAATTGTAAAAGCTTCGAAAAAGAAACCTCTTATAATGGAAGCAGCTACAACAGCAAATATAATTGGATCAAGCCAATTTTTAATAAAAGAAGATTCTGATTTAATATCATTAACGCCGAAAAACTTAATGTTATGATTAAACCCCAAATAAGCAAAATATAAGTAAGGACAAAGAGCGGCGTAAAATAAATCTTTATTCAAGCGTTTTTTAAAAGCACGCGCTAAATGAAAACCATAAACACCATACATGATTAAATTAACACCTGGCACAATCATAATAAAAGCCCACCATTTGGGACGATTTATTATTTTACCTACTTCCCAAAAATTGTAAATTGGCACAAAAGCCTTCCAAGTTGCGACACCTGCTTTTTCAAAAATTTTAGATAATCCAATAAACGAAATTAAAACGAGTATTAAAAAAATGATGTTTCCCATGCTTACAATATTAATGGTTTTAGTTTATATCACAATCATCAGAAAGTTAAAAATTAAAAAAATGCCGTAAAAAGAAAAAATTGCTCAGAGAAATCAGAAGACCTATGATCAAAATAAGATAAAATTGATTTGAACGTAAAAAGTTATTTTTAAATCATCCTACTTTATTTGAAAAAAACAAAATATGGTACAACATCTTTTTATTTGTTTTTCGATTATTTATAATTTGTATCCTATTGCAATTCCAAAGTTAAACGCTATGTTATAGTGTTTATTCAAAGCGGAAGTATTTGGATATTTAGTCTTTAATCCAACATCATTTGCAAGAACATCTTTATAATTTTTTGAATAATTTATGCCTTCCTTATAAAGCAATCCTGTGTGGAAATCTAATACCATGTGTTTTTTACTGGAGTTTCCCCATTATTCTAATCAAAGTTAAAAAATAATTGGAACTCATTGGGCGGTTTTGATTTTTTATTAATAGGTGCGTTAGATGATTTGAGTAAATTGTAGATGCCATCAGCCATAGAATAGCAAAAGAA
>JBKDJY010000164.1:0-12259 GCA_046345275.1 Bacteroidota bacterium | reverse complement strand
TCTTTTGCTATTCTATGGCTGATGGCATCTACAATTTACTCAAATCATCTAACGCACCTATTAATAAAAAATCAAAACCGCCCAATGAGTTCCAATTATTTTTTAACTTTGATTAGAATAATGGGGAAACTCCAGTTAAATTAAAACTTTTATTATTTTTGTTTGATAACCTTTAAAAAATAAAATGATTGATTTAACCGGAATAATTTCAATAAGTGGCCAGTCAGGGTTATATAAAGTTGTGGCACAATCAAAAAATGGGATTATAGTTGGGCTTGACTTATAAAAGACGTACTTCAGCAAGCTCAACAGCTAAAATCAGTTCTTTAGAAGACATTAATATGTTTACTACTGGCGAAGATAAACCAGTATCCGAAATCTTGCAGGCAATTTTTGACAAAGAAAATGGTGGACCTTCCATTGATTATAAAGCGGATGATAAAGCAGTAGTTGCGTATTTTGAAACGATACTGCCAGAATATGATAAAGAACGCGTTTATACAAGTAATATGAAAAAATTATTTACTTGGTATAATATTTTTCAATCAACTGGTAATCTTAAAGTAAAAGAAACCGATGCAACAAAAGATGAAACAACAGAAAAAATTGTAAAAGCGGTAACTGAAAAAAATCTACCATAAAAAAAACATCAACTAAAGATTTAACTAAAACAAAAACAAGCACTGGTGTTAAAAAAACTGCTGGTGTTAGAAAAACTGGTGTTGCTTAATTTTTAAAATACTTTCAAAGATTGAAAAAAGGTTGTTGAAAAATTCATCAACCTTTTTTTATACACTAATTCCATCAACAAAAAATGAAAAGATCATACTTATCTCACGCTCCGCTGGATTTTGTTTAAGGGCATGTGTGTTGCTAATCCTGCGAAGATAATCAACCAGTTTCATTTTTCTAAAAATATTTTTTTTCGCAGGATTACCCTCGCTAAAATCTTACACACAAAATCCAGCGGAGCTAGGGAATTGAAGATAAAATAAAATTAGAAAAACAAAAAATATCCGAATTTACTGATAAAAGAAAAATTGTAATTTCCGAATTAAATAAACTAAAATCCTTGGAAGTGTAATCATTTGTATTTTAATAGCTATGGCCATGGCTTATTAAATTGAATTTCTTCATAAATTCTTTACAAAAGCTATCTTTGGTTTCTATTGAAGCAGTATATTAAGATAAACAGTTGATTGAAGATACTTAAATAGTAAACATTTTACTTATTGGCAAATCACGCAACTAACAAACGGATTAAAATTTAGAACAATTCTAAAAAGGGTCTATTTTTCACTTTATTCTAAACATGATTGTGCCTCAAGTGTTATAAAGTTAACAAAACACATAAAAAATATTGTTTTAAATGTTACACAATGATACATTTGCCAAGTCAAAAAAATTAATTTTAAATTTCATATGAGTCAAGGATTCTTAAAATCATCAATCGGAAAAAAAATAGTAATGGGCGTAACTGGCCTGTTCCTTATTTCATTCTTAGTAGTTCATGTAAGCATTAATGCCTGTATTTTTGCCATGGATGAAGGCGTAACATTTAACGCAGCGGCCCATTTTATGGCCACTAATCCAATCATCCGTATTATGGAAATTGTTTTATTTGTGGGTTTGATAACTCACATTTTTCAATCCTTATTGTTAACTCTTGAAAACAAAAAAGCTCGTCCAATTGGTTATGCAAAAATTGATGGTGCCGCAAACTCATCTTGGTATAGCCGAAGCATGGGTATTTTGGGTTCATTATTACTGATTTTTTTAGTAATTCATTTGGCTCATTTTTGGGTTGATACCAAAGTAGCAGTGTTTAGCGGTAAAGCAGATGAACACAATACGTTTTTAGAAATGAAAAATGTATTTTCTCATTTGTGGGTTGTTTTAATATACAGTGCAGGAGTTATCGCCCTATTATACCACTTATTGCATGGTTTTCAGTCTGCCTTTCAAACCTTAGGATTAAATCATAAAAAATATACACCTATCATTAAAAGTATTGGAATCTGGTTTTCATTTATTATTTGTTTGTTATTCCTATCCATGCCAATTGTAATGTATTTCAATATAGTTTAACAAATCAACTTATTATAAAACTCACTAATTCAAACATTGCTATGAAATTAGATTCAAAAATTCCTGAAGGACCAATAGACCAAAAATGGACAAAATACCGTTCAACGGTTCCATTAGTAAATCCTGCTAACAAACGTAGCTTAGAAGTATTAGTAGTTGGGTCTGGATTAGCAGGTGCTTCGGCAGCAGCTACTTTAGCTGAAATGGGATACAAAGTAAAAGTATTTTGTTTTCAAGATTCTCCGCGTCGTGCGCACTCCATTGCAGCGCAAGGTGGTGTAAATGCGGCAAAAAATTATCAAAATGATGGTGACTCCACTTACCGTTTATTTTACGATACTATTAAAGGTGGTGATTACAGAGCACGAGAAGGAAACGTACATCGTTTAGCGGAAGTGTCTTCAAACATCATTGATCAATGTGTGGCTCAAGGGGTGCCATTAGCTCGTGAGTACGGCGGTTTATTAAGTAACCGTTCGTTTGGTGGTACTCAAGTACAACGTACGTTTTATGCTGCTGGACAAACTGGTCAACAATTATTATTAGGCGCTTATTCTGCATTACAACGCCAAGTTGGTATGGGAGCTGTTGAATTATGCGCTCGTCACGAAATGTTAGATGTGGTAACGATTGATGGCGTTGCTCGTGGTATTATAGCTCGTAATTTAATTACTGGCGAAATGGAAAAGCATTTCGGTCACGCGGTGTTATTATGTACAGGTGGTTACGGAAACGTTTTCTACTTATCTACTAACGCTATGGGAAGTAACGTAACGGCTGCTTGGAAAGCTCACAAAAAGGGTGCTTTCTTTGGTAATCCTTGCTACACTCAAATTCACCCAACATGTATTCCTGTTTCTGGAGATCACCAATCTAAATTAACCTTAATGTCAGAGTCGTTACGTAACGATGGTCGTATTTGGGTTCCTAAAAAGAAAGACGATAACCGTAAACCAACAGATATTCCTGAAGAAGAAAGAGATTATTACTTAGAACGTCGTTACCCTGCATTTGGTAACTTAGTGCCTCGTGATGTGGCGTCTCGTGCTGCAAAAGAGCGTTGTGATGCTGGTTACGGTGTAGGTAAATCTAAAATGGCTGTGTATTTAGATTTCGCATTTAATACCGCTCGTTACGGAAAAACTGAAGCAACTAAACGCAATATTCAAAATCCAAGTCATGAAGAAATCATGCGCTTAGGTAAAGAAGTTGTTAAAGAAAAATACGGTAACTTGTTTGACATGTATCATCAAATTACTGGCGAAAATCCATACGAAGTTCCAATGCGTATTTATCCAGCAGTTCACTACACAATGGGTGGTTTATGGGTAGATTATAACTTAATGACAACAGTAAAAGGTTTATATGCTTTAGGTGAAGCTAACTTCTCTGATCACGGCGCTAACCGTTTAGGAGCTTCAGCTTTAATGCAAGGTTTAGCAGATGGTTACTTTGTAATACCATACACAATTGGTGTTTATTTATCTACTGAAGTAACTCGTATGAGTGCAGAAAAAGATAAAGCAGATTCCATTGATAAGTTAAAAACAAAACATCCTGCGTTTGATGCCGCATTAAAAGAGCAAACAGACTTAATCAATAAATTCTTAAACATTAAAGGGACAAAATCTGTTGAAAGTTTCCACAAGCGCTTAGGATTGATTATGTGGGATAAATGTGGAATGGCTCGTAATAAACAAGGCTTAACTGAAGCTATTGCTGAAATACAAGCATTACGTAAAGAGTTTTGGAGTGATGTTCGTGTACTAGGAAGTGCTGATGAGTTTAATCCAGATTTAGAAAAAGCGGGTCGTGTAGCTGACTTTATCGAGTTGGGTGAATTAATGTGTAAAGATGCCTTGCAGAGAGAAGAAAGCTGTGGAGGTCACTTCCGCGAAGAACACCAAACAGAAGAAGGTGAAGCAAAACGTGACGATGTGAACTTTGCATACGTTTCTGCCTGGGAATATAAAGGTGTAAGCGACTGGGAATTAAATAAAGAAGAATTGAAATACGAGAATATTAAAATCGCACAACGTTCTTACAAATAGTGATTAGTGAATAGAGTTAGGTGATGAGTAAAATTAATTCATTTGAAGATTTATTAGTTTGGCAAAAGGCTATCAACATTGCAGTTGAAGTTTATAAGTTAACAAGTAAATTTCCTAAAGAAGAAATTTTCGGAATGACTTCACAACTTAGAAGAGCATCAACCTCTATTTCACTAAATATTTCTGAAGGGTCAGTTAAATCAACTGCAACTTTCATTTTGCAATTAGGTCACGCAAGAGGAAGTGCAGGGGAATTACTTTCAGGATTTATTTTATCGCAAAAGCTCGGATTCTTAACTCAAAATGAACTTTCAAAAATGAGAGCTCTCATTGAAGAAGAATCAAAAATGATTAATGGTTTAATGACTGCAATAAAAAATAAGAATAAATAAAAAAATTGATAAGTGAGTAGTTTTATCTCTAATCACTTGCTACTAATAACTAATCACTAAATAATATGGGATCAGGAAACGGAACAGAATTGAATCTAACTTTAAAAGTTTGGAGACAAAAAAACACAAAAGCAACAGGTAGCTTTGAAACACATCAATTAACTGGCATTTCTACTGATATGTCGTTTTTAGAGATGTTTGATGTATTAAATGAGAAATTAATTAGCGAAGGCAAAGAAGCTATTGCATTTGACCACGATTGCCGCGAAGGGATTTGTGGGATGTGTAGTATGTACATCAATGGTCGACCACACGGTCCAAAACAAGGTGTTACAACTTGTCAATTACACATGCGTTCTTTCAAAAATGGAGATACTATTGTTGTAGAACCATGGAGAAGTGCAGCATTTCCTGTAATTAAAGATTTAGCAGTTGATAGAGGTGCATTTGATAGAATCATTGCAAGTGGTGGTTATATTTCTGTAAACACAGGTAATGCACAAGATGCTAATAATATTTTAATTCCGAAATCAGCCGCTGATGAAGCTTTTAGTGCGGCAGCTTGTATTGGCTGTGGCGCTTGTGTGGCGGCTTGTAAAAATGGTTCTGCTATGTTATTTGTTTCTGCTAAAGTTTCTCAATTAGCGTTACTTCCTCAAGGTCAAATTGAACGCAAAGCACGCGTTTTAAAAATGATAGCTGCTATGGATGAAGAAGGGTTTGGAAATTGTACAAATACAGGAGCATGTGAAGCTGAATGCCCTAAGGAAATTTCTTTAGAAAATATTGCAAGAATGAATAGAGAATTAATTTCTGCTAGTGTAACTTATACGGAATAAGTATTAGATACTTTTTAAAAGCTGATGCATATTATTGAGCAATGTTTATTTTAATAAAATTTCGTGCTTGAAGCTTAAAATTCATGAGAATCAAACTAATTTTTTTGAACCTAAAATTTTTTGATTTTAATTTTTGTTGAAACAGTCAACACTCGCAAATTTGCTTAAGAAATGATAGCTGGCAATTCCATTAAGTAATCGCAACTTTTACAAGTTCTTAAATCTTTTGAATTGTAAAACTTAGTAAAAATTCCTTGAAATTGCTGAGTAATGTCTGTTAATTGAAAATATTCTTCGTAAAGTTTTGTGTTACATTTTTCACAAAACCATATTAGTCCGTCCTTTTCATCTTGTTTTCTGCGACGTTCAATCACTAACCCAATTGTATTATTAAATCTTATCGGATTATGAGGTACTTTAGGAGGTAATAAAAAAATGTCTCCTTCTTTAATTTGAATTTCGGTTGCTTTTCCGTTTTCTTGAATTTTAACAATCACATCACCTTCCAATTGATAAAAAAATTCTTCACTTTCATTGTAATGATAATCCTTTCTAGAATTTGGCCCACCAACTACCATGATAATAAATTCTGCATCTTTATAAACAATTTTATTATTGATAGGAGGGACAAGAAACTTTCGGTTTTCTTCAATCCATTTTTTAAAATTAAAAGGTTTGGTAATACTCATAATAATTATAAAAATTGGTTATTTAGTTTCCAGAAAAATTCGCTTTTCTTTTTTGTATAAAAGCGGCAACTCCTTCTTTAAAATCTTTCGTACCAAAACTTTTTCCAAATTCTTCTATTTCAACTTCAAATCCATTAAATTTATTATTGTAACCCGCATTAATTACTTTTATTGCAGTTTTAACAGCTATAGGAGATTTAGAAATAATTTTACTACTAATCTCAAAACATTTATTTAATAAATCTTCTGGATTTGTGAGGTAATTAACAAGTCCCCAATTGAAAGCCTCATTAGCAGAAATAAAATCAGCAGTTAGAATCATTTCAAAGGCCTTCCCTTTACCAACTATTTGTGCTAAACGCTGAGTTCCGCCATAGCCTGGTATTATACCTATACTTACTTCAGGCAAACCCATTTTCGCATTCGTACTCGCCACACGAACATGGCAAGATAAAGCCAATTCTAAACCTCCGCCTAAAGCAAATCCATTAATTGCGGCAATTACTGGTTTTGAATAATTCTCAATAAAATTAAAAATTTTAAAATGTCCATTTGAACTTAATTGTTTGCCTTCTTCCATACTGTAATCGGCAAATTCAGAAATATCTGCACCTGCCACAAATGCCTTTGAGCCAGCTCCAGTAATAATTAAAGCACGTATTGTTTTATCATTTTCGGTATCTACTAAAATTTCATGTAACTCTTCAATTGTTTGTTTGTTAAGTGCATTTAATTTTTCAGGACGATTAATTGTAATCACTAAAACTTGATCCTTAATTTCAGTTGTAATATTTTCACAGGCCATTGCTACATTCATTTTCGTATAATTTAGTCGCAACAAATATATTAGTATAACCTTTAAAGAATTAAAAAGTTATTAACTCTATTTTTTACATTCTTTATTATACAAAGCTAAATAAATAACTCCTAAACCTATATATTTTGATAGAAAAATGTACTTGTTGGGCGAGAATTATAAATCTATCATTTAGCATTTAACACTTTTAATGCCATCAAATTAAGTAAAAAACGAAAAAACTTTTAAATTCAATACTGGTTTTATGCCTCAAAAAAGCGTACAAGTCAGGACAAATTTAAATTATTTTCTTTAGTTTTTATGATCCACAAGCTTCGCAGTCGTCAGGATTATCAATACTGCAAGATAATTGTGCTTGTTGTTCTTCCAAGCTAATCACATGTTCTTGTCCTCTTTCAAATAATAAGGCATCTTCATTACCTAACACTGGTATGGATAATGCCGCTTGATCAACTGTAAACTTGATAGCATCTGCTGCAGCTTTTGTACGTAAATAATACATGCCTGTTTTTAATCCTTTTTTCCAAGCATAAAAATGAGCCGATGATAATTTTGCGAAATTAGCATCTTGAATAAATAAGTTTAATGATTGCGACTGACAAATAAATGCGCCACGATCAGCAGCCATATCAATAATGGTGCGTTGTTTAATTTCCCAAACTGTTTTATAAATATCTTTTATGTTTTGTGGAATTTCAGGAATATTTTGCACAGAACCATTTGCACCAATGATTTTGTTTTTTAATGCATCATTCCACATGCCTAATTTTACTAAGTCGCGTAACAAGTGTTTGTTTACAACTGCAAACTCTCCTGATAACACACGACGACTATAAATATTAGATGTGTAAGGTTCGAAGCATTCGTTATTTCCTAAAATTTGAGAAGTTGATGCTGTTGGCATCGGTGCTAATAACAATGAATTACGTACACCATATTTTGCAACTTCTTCTTTCAATATGTCCCATTCCCAACGTGGGCTTGGCTTTACACCCCACATATCAAATTGCATAATTCCTTTTGATAATGGTGAGCCTGGATAAGATTCGTACGCCCCTTCTTTTATAGCTAAGTCTTTACTAGCTGTCATTGCAGCATAATAAATTGTTTCAAAAATTTCAACATTTAATTTTTTGGCTTCTTCACTTTCAAAAGGGTAACGCATTAAAATAAAAGCATCAGCTAATCCTTGAACTCCCAAACCAATCGGACGATGGCGCATGTTTGAGTTACGTGCTTCAGGAATTGGATAGTAGTTACGGTCAATAACTTTATTTAAATTTTTCGTGATGATATAAGTTACATCAAATAATCGTTGATGATCAAACGTGCCTGTTTTTTCATCAACAAAACGTGGCAAAGCAATAGATGCTAAGTTACAAACTGCTACTTCATCAGGACTTGTATATTCAACAATTTCAGTACATAAATTTGATGATTGTATGGTCCCTAAATGAGATTGATTTGATTTTAAATTACAAGCATCTTTAAATAACATATAAGGATTACCTGTTTCAATTTGAGAATCGATTATGGCGGCCCATAATTCCCGCGCTTTTATTTGTTTACGAAACTTACCTTCTGCCTCGTATCTGGTATATAAAGCTTCAAATTCGGCGCCATGAGATAGATATAAACCTGGGCATTCGTTGGGACACATCAAACTCCAATCACCTTCTGCTTCAACACGTTTCATAAATAAATCTGGAATCCATAAAGCAGTAAATAAATCACGTGCGCGCATTTCTTCTTTACCATGATTTTTTCGAAGATCTAAAAACTGAAAGATATCTGCGTGCCATGGTTCTAAATAAATAGCAATAGATCCTTTCCGTTTTCCACCACCTTGATCCACGTAACGAGCCGTTTCGTTAAATACTTTTAGCATCGGCAAAATGCCATTTGATGTGCCATTGGTTCCCTTGATATAAGAACCCGTTGCGCGCACTTTATGAATTGCTAAACCAATACCTCCCGCTGATTGAGAAATACGAGCACATTGTTTTAAGGTATCATAAATTCCATCGATGCTATCATCTTTAGTTTGTAATAAAAAGCAAGAGCTCATTTGTGGTTTTGGTGTACCTGCATTAAATAAAGTTGGTGTTGCATGTGTAAACCAACGTTCGCTCATTAAATTATAGGTTTCAATAGCTGCGTTTATATCCTCTTTATGAATGCCAATTGCCACACGCATTAGCATGTGTTGAGGCCGTTCAGTAACTTTGCCATGTGTTCTTAATAAATAAGAACGTTCCAATGTTTTGAAACCGAAATAATCATAACCAAAATCTCTGTCATAAATAATTGATGAATCCAACAATTGCGCATTTTTAAGCACAATTTCATAAACATCCTCAGCTATTAAAGATGCTTTCACATTTGTTTTTGGATCTACATAATTATATAATATCTCTATTGTTTTTGAAAATGACTTGATTGTATTTTTATGTAAGTTACTTACCGCAATACGAGATGCTAATTGCGCATAATCTGGATGTTTAGTTGTTAATGAGGCAGCGGTTTCTGCAGCAAGATTATCCAAATCAAAAGTATGTACGCCATCATATACACCGTCAATAACTTTTTTAGCTACCTGTATTGGATCAACAAATGCTGGATCTAAGCCATAACTTAGTTTCTGAACGCGTGCTGTGATTTTGTCAAATTTCACAGTTTCCTGAGTACCATCTCTTTTTATAACATACATATCTTTTAGTTTTTTAGTGGGTTTATCTTAATTTTAATGTCTTTTTGCTTTGAACAAGTTATAGTTATAATTTCCTTTTTTTATCTCAATCAAATTTGTTTTTCAACAAAGTGATGGTTAATTATTTTTTTTGCTTTCCAGGTTTTAATCGGCTTAATAAAAATTTAACATTCTATAATTATTTTATTTAGGGGGTAATATTCCAGCACAAGACTTTTACCTTGTTTAATTATTAAAAATTAAATACGAGCTTGTAAATTTGTCGGCTGAATTTTCTAATTAAAAATCTTCGTCCAAATTAAAAACGTTATTTTCTTCTTTAGTATTCATTACTCCAGATTTTTGATATTCGGCGACTCGTTTTTCAAAGAAATTCGTTTTTCCTTGCAACGAAATCATTTCCATAAAATCAAATGGATTTGAAGCATTATAAAATTTATCACAACCTAAGGCTAATAATAAACGATCTGCGCAAAACTCAATATACTGACACATTAAATCGGCATTCATCCCAATTAACCTAACTGGTATCGCTTCGCTTACAAATTCTTTTTCAATAACAACTGCATCAGATATTATTTTTAAAACTTGGTCTGTTGGTAATTTATGTTTCACATGATCAGCATATAACATACAAGCAAAATCACAGTGCAAACCTTCGTCACGAGAAATTAGCTCATTACTAAAACTTAAACCTGGCATTAAGCCACGTTTTTTTAACCAAAATATAGAACAAAAAGAACCAGAAAAGAAAATGCCTTCTACTGCAGCAAAAGCAATTAAACGCTCTGCGAAGCTACCATTTTGAATCCATGTCAATGCCCATTCCGCTTTCTTGCCAACACAAGGCACAGTTTCTACTGCATGCAATAATTTATCTTTCTCAACAGGATCTTTAATATAAGTGTCTATTAATAAAGAGTAAGTTTCTGAATGGATATTTTCCATCATAATTTGAAATCCATAAAAGAAACGGGCTTCAGGATATTGAACTTCGTTTAAAAAATTAATTGCTAAATTTTCATTAACAATACCATCACTTGCAGCAAAAAACGCCAATACATGTTTGATAAAATGACGCTCATTGTCATTTAATTTATTATTCCAATCTACTAGATCATTTGATAAATCTATTTCTTCAGCGGTCCAAAAACTCGCCTCTGATTTTTTATAAAATTCCCAAATGTCATTATGTTTTATTGGAAAAATAACAAAGCGGTCTTTGTTTTCTATAAGTATTGGTTCTTTTGTTTTCATAATGTGTAAGTTATTTAATTTTTTATTGTCATATATAATTAGCGATGCGTTTCAATTTTTGTTAATGTTTGGGAAACATGGTCCATTCATATATAACTTGACGTATTATTTAATTAAAACGAATGTGTAAAATTTTTGTAATCATCGTTTCACAAACATCATGAAAAATGATTGCATTTTTTAAAAATGAAATTAACATTAGCCGACATTTTTTAACATTCTTCCAATCTCCAAAAAGATCAAGATTAGCTTTAATCTCCTACTAATATAGGCATTTTAAAGCAAAATAAAAACTATTGAAAAAAATCAATAAATAGATTTTGATGGATACATTTTTTTTTTAAGGTACTGTAGCATTTTTATCTTATTCAAATATTTCCTTCGTCTGATATTATTATTTTCAGAATGTTTTCTAAAAAGTATTTTATTGAGTTTTCAAGCATGAATTTTCCATTTGATATTATTCTAACTACGCAATAAAATCTGATTTCTTAAATTTGTAAGTAAGTTTAAAATATGAATCCTTTTCCTTACAAAGAGTTAAAACAAGTTTTGAAATTTCCATTTCTTTTGATTGCCATTTGTTGGATTATTTTTCTAGTAAATTTTATATTTGATTTGAATTTTTATCAATTTGGAATTTCCCCACGAAAACTAAGCGGATTAATTGGTGTCTTGGTAGCACCCATACTTCATGTTGAATTAAATCACCTTTTAAGTAACACCATTCCACTTTTTATTTTAACCACGATGCTTTTCTATTTTTATAAATCCATTGCATGGCCAGTTTTTTTATGGATATATTTTATAAGTGATGTTTGGCTTTGGATTGGCGGACGAAATAATGACATTACACCTCATTACCATTTTGGAGCCAGTATATTGATCTACGGCCTATTTACTTTTATCTTTTTGAGTGGCATTTTAAGAAAACATCAACCATTAATGGTTGTTTCTGCCATTGTTGTTTTTTTGTATGGAAGTCTTACTTGGGGTGTATTACCGAGTAACGATTCAGTTTCATGGGAAGGCCATTTGTTTGCTTCTATTTGCGGCTTACTAATTGCTTATTACTACAAATCAGAGGGGCCTCAAAAAAAAGAATATCAATGGGAAGAATACGAAGATAATGATTTAGAAGATTTACAAACCAATATCGAAATCTTAAGCAAGAAAATAGACCAAATCGATAATCTTAAATTGACATATTTTGACAGTAAGGTAATAAGTTAATCAAACTAATTTTGTGTTATATCTGAATTTTTCTTACATTCGTACAGGGCAACCGCATAAATAACATCTCATAGTCAATAAGTTATAAAAGGACTTAGCTTTATTAAAGTAATAAAATCTGTATTTGTATTATAAAAAACACAAATGGATTTTGTTAAACATTTTTCAGGAATTACAGACTAT
>JBKDJY010000163.1:0-9803 GCA_046345275.1 Bacteroidota bacterium | reverse complement strand
ATATGTTTTTACGAATGTATGTCATATAAATCAACATTCGTCAATGAAATCAATATTTTTACTAACACATCCAACTTAATAAAGTGTTCAAAAGTATTGATTCTATTGATGTTTTTGAGTTTTCTTGCTGATACTAAATATTATTAGCAGCATCAACATAAATGCCTCTTGGCGAGTTTAATTGATTAGATAATGGACCTTGTGAGTTACCTCCCGCAACAGTAGTTCCTGTTGTTGCTCCTGGCGCCCATTTTTGTATACGGTGGTTGGATTGGTCTGATACATAAACATTACCAGATGCATCAACAAAAACACCAGTTGGATTATATACTTGATTGGCGTCTGAGTTTTGTCCAAAAAATCCAGCAACAGTAACGCCAATTTGTGCTTGTATGTTTGTTGCTATTCCCATGATTGTAAGAGCTCCAATTAGTAATTGTTTTTTCATATGTGTCTTAAGTATTGTTTTTTTAATATGATTAATAGTTAATTTCTATTATGAATCGTAAAAGTTATTCTATATAAAATTGATGCTTTTGTGAAATTTGAATAATACAAACGCTCCTAATTTAGAAGCGTTTGTAATTTTTATGTCATTAATTATTGATTTTCTATTTTATCTACTAGTTCAATTATTTTATCTAAAGTTGGTTTATCAGCTGCTTTGTACTCTAAATTAATTTGACCTGTTGCTACAATATCTTTATCCACACCTGCATTATTATTAGTAATGGTCATTTTTATTTTAAATGATTTATCGCCTGTAAACTTCGCTTTACATTTGTATATTAAATACATAAATGCATAATCAGATAATGAAACGGGATTGTAGTCGAATAAAGTTGGGCAACTTGATAAAAATCTATCTTCAGGTGGACGTTTTGATCCCAATTTATTACTCCAAGCAGCACTTGATTTGCGAAGTTCTAATAATGAAACTTTTACACCTTCCATTTCATAAATGATATTTTGGTCGCAACCATTAGGGCAAAGAGTATTTGGAGGCATATCAAAATATGCACGGTAGTATGCTTTTTTATTGAAATCAAACGAAGATATAAACGTTTCCATGGTTTCGTCTATTTTACCATAGGCAGCACCAGTGTGTCCATAGTGTTTTACAAAGCCAATTTTACCAACCATTTTTTTATACACATCATTGGCAGCCCATTTAGCTTTTTCGGCTTTTAATTCTTCTTTTTTACCTGCCATCATTATTTGTTGATATTTTGCCAAAGCTGTTTCTTTGTCATACATCGCTAATTTAGCTGGGTCTTTAGCATAAACACATTCTACTTCGTCTTTCATCCCCATTTTAGCAATCACTCCAGGTTCTAATACAATATAACTTACTTGATATCCTGTAAAATATAAGGTATTGGTTGTTTTTTTTCTTTTTTCATCCATCATCACATTATAGTATGGCGTACTTTTTTCGTGGTAGTAAAAGTTTAAGGCGTTTACAACCTTATCTTGATTTTCGCGGGCAAATTCTATTTTAACAGACGTTACATAATAGTAATTATTATTTGAATTCAATTTTTTTTCATTGTAAACTGTATTTCTTCCTATATCATCGTGCAACCACATTGTATCTGACATTAGGTATGTGCCTCCTATGCCTAAGTCATCAGTAAACTCTTTTGTGTAGGGTTTCATTAATTCTAAACCAGGGCCTTTTTTGGTTTCTTCTTTTTTATTTCCTGCGTTTGCTTTGTCGGCCATTTTTTTTAAAAAGCCTTGTGCGTTTATGTTTGTAACTGCTGAAGTTAAAAGTGCAGCTAGTGCAAATTGTGTTATTTTTTTCATGCTTATTTTTTAATAGTTAGAAATTTAAATTTACTTGTTGAGTTGTTTCGCTAAGGTTACCTTGTAATCCACTTTTAGCGCCACAACAACCACTTCCAGATTTTCCGCCTGAATTATTAATTTGAATAAAATCAGTTGATACTCCTGATGATTTAATTATTTTTATATCACCACCATTACCACCATTGCCAGGCGCTTTTTTATCGGAACCAGAACAACCATTGCCACCATAATTATGCACAATGACATTTACTCCTTTTTGTACTTTTATTTTGTGAAGACTTGCTCCCATGGCATCTTTAATCTCCACTAAGTTTATTTTTTTATCAGCAGATTCAGTCACGAAAATGGTTAAACTTACGCCTCTATTTCCACTGCCAGCTTGGCTACTTGAAGAAGATGCGCAATCTTTACCAGTATATCTTATTTTTACAGGTGTAGCATAACTTAATTTTATCTGATCAGTGATTACTAAAGCTGGGTGGTGTTTACTTTTAATAGTGAGTTTAACAAGGTTGTTTTCTACATTTCTAATGGTATTTGGCACCATTAAAAATTCGTCGCCAGGTTCTGCTCCTTTGCAAGTAATTTCAAAATCGTCCCAAGGCATTTTACCTCCAACTGTATTTGTTTTGTACTCGTTTCCTTTGTCGTCGGTGGCAACAATTCCGTAATCAATTTTTGATTCAAGTCCTGTTTCACTTTCTTTGGTAAGCCAATTAATTTTTAGTTTGACTATATTTTTGCCTTTAATTGAATTCTTTAAAGCCTCAGCTTCTTTTTGTTTTTCAATATCTGCTATTAAATTCTGTTTAGCACTACTTTGTCCTTTTTTTGCTTCATTAAAATAGTCCATTAATCCAGTCCAGTCCGAAAAGTTTTCAGGAAGAGCAGATAATGTTTTTTCCTCAGTGTATAAAACATATTTTACTTGATCAGAAACATCGTAAGTGCTTTGTTTAGCTTGATAATAAAACAAGTTCCCATTTACATAAGTTAATCGATCAGCCCCATTTGTGAAATAGGTAGAATAATTAAGAATATCTGGTGTAAATACTTCCTCTATAATACCTGAGCGCATAATGATAATTTTAGTGATGTTTTGGTTCGCATCACGTTCAATAGTTACAGGCCATTGTTTAGCTATTTTCTCTTTACGAGATGAATATCCTCCTCTACTTTGCCAATCGTAAATTACTTTTAGGACATTGCAATTACTTGCCCCGAAATTTTTTAATAATTCGCTTTGACTCTGGGAATTCATTAAATTACATAAGAGCGTTAAGCTAATGATGAGAAATTTTATTTTCATATAATTGAGTTATTCAAGATTAATCTTTAATAAACTTAATGGCTTTTCCAGATTTAGAATCTTGAATAAAATAGACGCCTGATGTTAAGTTGCTTACATCAATTTTACTTAATCTATTTAATGTTTGTGTTAAAACAACATCACCTAAAACATTGACGATGGTAATTTGTGTTTGTTCTTTTACTTCGATGTTTAAGGTTGAATTTGTTGGGTTGGGGTAAACATTAATTAATTTATTTTCCATTTGCGTTTCGTCTACCGAAGTTGTTATTGGATTTGTTTCGTTAAACAATTGAGTTATTTCAGTATTAGTAAGTTTTAGATTATAAATTCTTATATCATCAATACTTCCTATAAAGGGGAGCGCAAAGGCCGAACTATTGCCGGTTTTACCAATGTAAACTGAATCGGAGGTGTAAGAGGTATTAAATGATTTTGCTATACTTTGTGATAAAACACCGTCAATATATAAATCAATGGTATTGCTTAACATAAATACCAAATGGCGCCACGTGTTACCAGTTTGCGTTGAGGTATAAAACATTTGGGATTGTGTTGAGGAGTTTTGACTGCCGACTAAATATTGATTGGTGTTGCAATTCACCAATATTCCATTTGAAATATAAAAACTTGATGCCGCTACGTTTGGCGTGCAATATATTGCAAGGTGTATATTTCCTCCTATAGCAAAATCATATTTGGCCCAAAGTGAAATTGTTATTGTATCCGTTTTTAATACGGCATTGTGTGGGATGGCTATATAATTGGAATTGGTTCCATCAAATATGAATGCTTTGCTTGAGTTGTTAAACCTATCAGCGGTAGGAAGCGCATTATTTACAACGCCATTGTTTGTTCCTACTTCGTCGTTTGCATTGCCGTTGTTAAAGGAGTATTTTGCTACCAAGCCATTGGTTGGGATTTGTGCTGTAAGCGATAATGTTCCACAAAATAATGTGATTGCTGTTAGTAAATGTTTTTTCATAAGTGAGTTTTTATTGTTTGTAAATGGTCTTATGGTATAGCCATGTTATACTATTTCGTTATAATGACGAAGGCAACATGGCCATTTCATAGTTGTTTTTTTAACAAAAATAAAAATTATTTATCGCAACAAATTTTATGTTTTGTGAAATGAGCAGATGGATTTGTGAACGGTTATTTATTTTCCAATTTTTTCCAAAATTTCAAGAAATGAACTTCTTCTGTCGCGAGCTAAATCAACTTCTTTACCATTTTGCATAATAATGGTTCCGCGTCCTGATTTACTAAATGATGTCATCAAATCTAGATTGATGATGAAAGAACGATGAACTCGCACAAAATTTGTAAATGACTCTAATGATTGCTCAAAGTATTTTAGGTTTTTTGAAACTGTTTTTTGTTTCTTATCAATTAAAAACAAATGTACATAAGAACCATCAGCTTCTAAATACTCAATATCATTTATGTTGATATAATCATAGCCATTTTGAATTGGAATACAAATTACTTGTTTTTCGTTAGGTTTTAAATTTTGTGATAAAGTTTTGAGTTGCTCTTGTAATGTTTTAAATTGGACTTGTTGTCTAATTTTTACAACGCTTTCTATTAATTGTTTTTCGTTGATAGGCTTTAACAAATAATCAATAGCCGATAGCCTGAAAGCATTAATAGCATATTGATTAAAGGCTGTTGTAAATATAATTTGACATTGGATATTTTCTTCTACTAACTCTTCTGCTAGTTGAATGCCAGATTTTTCGGGCATATCAATATCTAAAAACACAACATGTGGTTGATGTAATTTAATAGCCGTAATTCCTAGATTTCCATTTTCTGCTTCAGCTATAATATTAATATCAGGAGCAAATACTTGCAGCATCAAACGTAAAAGTTTTCTGGCTTGTGGCGAATCGTCAACAATAATGGCTTTGATGGCTTGGTTATTTGTCATTTAGAGATATTGTTAATACAACAGTTGTTCCTAAAGGTAAATGCTCTTCTGTAAGATTGTCAATAATTTTCACACTCACAATATCTTTATTATTCGAATTAAGCAATGCAATTCTTTTCGAAGTCGCATCGGTGGCAAAAGATTGATGTCTTGAATTATTTTGGTTATTTAATCGATTAGAGGCATCTCGTCCAATTCCATTATCTTTAATAGATATGACTAAATACTTTTTGTTTGATTGTAATTCAAAATGAATATGCAGTTCTTTTTTACTAGTTTTGTGTCTTAATCCATGTTTAAAAGCATTTTCAATATAAGGTTGAATTAACAAAGCTGGTATTTTAATATGTGATACATCAAGATCTTCTTCTATTACAAGATTGTATTTAAAATCATCTTGTATTAACATAGCCTCTAGTTCGATATATAATTTTAAAATATCTATTTCTTCTTCTAATTTGATTTTGGATGAAGAACTATGATTTAAAATCTTTCTTACTAAGTCAGAAAAACTTGACAAATAAAATGTTGCATTTTTTTTATCGTTTTCATAAATGTAACCTTTAATGGAATTTAAGACATTAAATAAAAAGTGCGGATTCATTTGTGCTTTTAATGCCGTTTCTTGTGAATACCTTAAATCGTTTTCTAATTGAATACGTTTAAGTTCTTCCATCTGTTTGTTTTGTAATAGTTTAATTCTGTATTTAAAAAAGATAAATGCAATGCTTAATCCTATTAATGATACTAATATGTAAAACCACCACCGTTGCCAAAAAGGAGCTGTCACAGAACCTTTGATGATAATTTTATTGTTTGAATCACGAGATAAATAATCAATAACTTTTATTTCTAGGTTAAAATCACCAGTTGGAATGGATGGAATTTGAATATATTCAATGCTGGAAGGTAATAATATCCAGTTTGTATCTGCATTAGAAAAACGGTAAGCATATTTAAAATTTCTGTTAGAACTATAAGCGTTCGTTTCTACTTTAACACTCAAAGCTTGATTATAGTTTAATTGTAAAAATTTGGTTTTATTTACTTTTTTTTCGTCGATATATATTTCTTTCAAATAAATTGTAGCCTTTTTTATTTCTTTTTGAAGATGAATTGGAATCATCTGTAAGCCATTAGGTGTAGCAATCCAAATGTTATTATTTATGACACTTATTGAAAGCACTTCGTTTGAACATAATCCTTTCAACTTATCTAGTACTTCCCAATTCTTGTTATTTAGATTTAGTTTCCATAGTCCAAAATTAGTTGCTACTAACAATTGATTTTGATGTTTCTTTATTTGATTGGCTTGTATATCAGCTGGTAAATTTTGTAATAATGTGATGGTTTTATTTTCATCTATTCTATAAACCTCTCCATCAAATGTTACCGCATATAAGGTATTTTGTTCGTCATACGTTATGGATAAGACTTGTTTTTTTATTAAATTCAAGTGGGTTGATTCCCACTTGTTATGTTTTTTCGTGTAGTTTCTTAGTCCATCATTAGTGGCAATCCATAATATTTCTTGTGACGAATTTATAGCTATTGCTCTTGCCCAATTAGTAGTTAAGGTATCACTTGCGTTTTTGTCGTGAATCTTTTTATAAACAAATGCTCCTCTTGAAGTGGCAATGATGTATTCATCATTTGTTTTTAAAAAATCTTTAATGGGAGGAAATTGATTTTCGATTTTTTTAATCGTATTGTTTTCTAAGAAATATAATGTGTTTTGTGCATTAAAATACAGTTTATTGTCACTATCGCAGTAAGTTAAATTTTGAATATTAGATTTTACTTCTAATGAGTATGTTTCAATTTTTTCTGTCTTCACATTAATACTTCCTACCTGTCCACCTAAGGTTGAAAAATAGATATATGGAAAGTGTTGTTCGGTTTTTAAAATTTTGTTGGAAGTTAAATTTCCAGAGCTTGTATTCCATGTCTTAGAATTTATATCTGCTAATCTTAAAATGCCATCATGTAAGGTAGTCATCCAATAATTTTGATCATCATCATAAATCACATCCGAAAAGGCCATGTTTGAATAAAACACTTTACCTGTATCTAAATTTGGATCATAGCAAACGATACCAGAATATGTACAAATCCATAAATTACCATCTTGGAGTAATTTTACGTTAGTAACCTTTGAATTGCTCAACGCTTTTTTTAAAAATGATGATTCGTACGGTTGAAATTTATTATTTATTAATTTAAAGCATAACCCATCTGTTACACTAATTAACCAAGTATTTTCGTTTTTACTTTCTAAAATAAATTCACCAGATGGTTTAGGTTTTAAAAAATCAAAAGGTATTAATGTTTGTTTTTGCTTATTTATAGTTGTGATACCATTTGGAGAAATAAAAGAAATTTCATTGTCTTTTTTTAATTTGCAACTATGTGTAAAAGTATATAGGTCTTTTTTATAATCTAAATTAAAATCATCATAATTAGTCCATTGATGCGTTACTTCATTATACACACTAATTCCATTTTCACCACAAATCCATAAATTATAATTGTTGTCGCAAACAATATTTGAGATTTTACCTTCCCATTTTGTTAAAAGTTTTAGTGAATCATTTTCTACATAAAAGAGTTGCCCATTAAAACTGTAAGCGTAAATTTTTCCAGATTTTGATAACGTTAAGCCTGTTAAAGCTTTTGTTTTTTGATCTTTATTCTTATATGATAAAAATTTTACACTATTATTTTTATAAATTCCCGCATCACAGCTTATCCAAATAAAGCCTTTTTCATCTTGAATAATGGTATATACCTCATTGCTTGGCAGTCCATCCTCAATTGTAGTTTGAAAATAAACTGGGTTTTGTGAAAATACAACAGTTGCTAAGACTAGCATTACAACTGAATAGATAAGACCCAATTTTTGCATTTTATCGTGTTAAATTAAAAACCCTCTAAAATCAAATGATTTAGAGGGTTTTTGGAGGTCCCGAGCGAGCTTGAACACTACTCCCAAAAGGCTTGGTACCATTAATTCCTATAAAAACCCACTTCATAATGCGAAGCATAAGCGAAACAAATATAATGATAATCGGTTCAAGTATTTTCTAAAAATAGAACGTTTTAAAAGCGAAATCCCCTGACCGTTTTTACTATCAGGGGATACGTTCGAGGTCCCGACCAGAAAGGAGCGCTTCTCCCAGAAGGCTTGCTACCATTAATACTTTTGGAAAAAGCACTCTCCTTGCGAAGCAAACGCGAAGCGCAGGCAAAAGCAACCGGAATATTTTTTGAATAAAAAAAGCCCTGAAAAGATGATTTTCAGGGCTTGGTTCGAGGTCCCGTCCAGAAAGGAGCGTAACTCCTAAAAGGCTTGGTATCTCTAATCCCAGGTAATTTCAATCCTTCTTCGCGAAACATACGCGAAGCATAAATTTACCTAAAAAAATCAAATTCGGCGCCAATTACCTACTATTTCTATTTAGGATTCATCTTTTTCTGTCATATTTGAAATAAAAACTAATGGAAAAAACTATAATCCTTCAAGGTATCACCGTTGATGACCTTTTAGAGCGCATCGATGCTCTTGTAGAAAAGCGACTAAATGAAAAAATTGAAGAACTAAATCCTAAGAAAGGATATAAGTATTTAAGCAGGAAAGAGGTTTGCCAAATATTGAAAGTTAGCCTAGTTACTATTTCCGATTGGTCAAAGAGAGGGATTATTAAATCCTACCGAATAGGTTCAAGAGTAAGATATAAATCAGATGAAGTTGAAGAAGCATTAATTAAGAGGAAATTTCGCTCATAGTCGGTTCAAGTAAAGCCTTATCAGCAATTACTTTATCTGATTCATTATTTAAAAGGTTTAGGAATTTAATCGCATCTCCCTTTTTCTTGCGAGTGAGTTTTGCATAAATTTCTGTGCTCTTAATTGATGTATGACCAAGTAATCCCGATACGGTTTTCAAATCAACACCTAGTTCTAAACTAACGGTTGCGAATGTGTGACGTCCACTATGAAAACTTATGTTCTTTTTGATACCTACTAGATTAGCAATTACTTTTAACGCTGCATTAACTTTTTGATTCGTAAGAACTGGTAATGCTGTGCCGTTATTGGCCTTTCTGAAGTCCTCATACTTCATGTAGATTTTAGAAGCGTAATCTAGCATCGGAATATCTACAACATCTTTTGTTTTTTGCTGCGTTAATGAAATCCATAACAAACCATCGGCGTCTTTACTTATCATAGATTCATTTAATTGAACAACATCTGAATGCCTCAATCCTGTGTAGCATGAAAACAAGAACACATCTTTTACTCTTTGCAAACTTAAATTACCTCCTAAATCATGTTGTTTTAATAATTCTAAATCTTCAGTAGTAAGAAACACTTTGTTTGCTTGTTTAAAGCTCTTCATTTTGAACCCCTGAAAGGGATTGGTTTGTATTAAATCTTTTCTAATAGCATTATTAACTGCCGCTTTAATCTTGCGAATGTATGTGGTGGAGGTATTACCATTCATCGCTCGTCCCTAGCTCCGCTGGATTTTGTGTGTAAGATTTTAGCGAGGGTAATCCTGCGAAAAAAAATATTTTTAGAAAAATGAAACTGGTTGATTATCTTCCAGGGCAACCGCATAAATAACATCTCATAGTCAATAAGTTATAAAAGGACTTAGCTTTATTAAAGTAATAAAATCTGTATTTGTATTATAAAAAACACAAATGGATTTTGTTAAACATTTTTCAGGAATTACAGACTATA